>NZ_LHPA01000046.1:0-145206 GCF_001297215.1 Pseudomonas sp. RIT-PI-o
CCCCACCCTCGACGCAATCGATCGCCAGCTGATCGCCGCGCTGCAAATCAACGCTCGCGAAAGCGTGGCCATGCTCGCCCGTCAGCTAGGCATTGCTCGCACTACGGTGACGTCGCGCCTGGCCCGGCTGGAAAAAGCCAAAGTGATCACCGGCTATGGTGTGCGCCTCGGTCAGCGCGTGGTCGATGGTGGCTTGCAGGCCTACGTCGGGATCAAGGTGCAGCCACGCTCCGGCAAGGATGTGCTGCGGCGCTTGAGTGCGATGGCGCAGGTGCAGCAGCTGTGTGCGGTGAGTGGCGAGTTTGATTATGTGGCGTGGTTGCGCACTGATTCGCCGGAGCAGCTGGACCAATTGCTGGATCAGATTGGCAGCGTTGATGGGGTGGAGAAGACCACGACGTCGATCATTTTGAGCAGCAAGATTGATCGGGGGCAGCCGGTTTAAGGTTTTGATCGAGGTTCTCGGGTGAATTTCAGAGCCTCTCCGCGAGCAGGCTCGCTGCCACATTTTGGTCGGTATGTAGTCGCCGCTCGTCATAATGATCGCTAATCTAGCAAAACGACGACACATTGCGTCTTATTAACGCGCTCCACGCTCCCTAGAATGGCTGGCATCTTTTCCTATACTCAGACGCGAATCCTGCGTCGGGTCGCCAACAAGGTCAGCCATGAACACGAACAATCGTCATCCTGCAGACGGGAAAAAACCAGTCACCATTTTCGGTCCGGACTTTCCGTTCGCGTTTGACGACTGGATCGAGCATCCGGCGGGTCTGGGCAGCATTCCTGAAGAGCACCATGGCGCTGAAGTGGCGATTGTCGGCGCGGGCATCGCCGGTCTGGTGGCTGCGTATGAACTGATGAAACTCGGTTTGAAGCCGGTGGTGTACGAGGCGTCAAAGCTCGGCGGTCGTCTGCGCTCGCAGGCCTTCAACGGCACCGATGCCATCGTCGCCGAACTCGGCGGTATGCGCTTTCCGGTGTCCTCCACGGCGTTTTATCACTACGTCGACAAGCTCGGCCTCGAGACCAAGCCTTTCCCCAACCCGCTGACCGGCGCTTCGGGCAGCACCGTGATCGATCTGGAAGGCGAAACCTATTACGCCGAAAGCCTGAAGGATCTTCCTGCATTGTTCCAGGAAGTTGCCGACGCCTGGGCGGATGCGCTGGAAGCCGGTTCGCAGTTTTCCGTTATCCAGCAGGCCATTCGCGACCGGGATGTGCCGCGTTTGAAAGAACTGTGGAACAAGTTGGTGCCGCTATGGGACGACCGGACCTTCTATGACTTCGTCGCCACCTCGAAAGCCTTCGCCAAACTGTCGTTCCAACACCGTGAAGTGTTCGGCCAGGTCGGCTTCGGCACTGGCGGCTGGGATTCGGACTTCCCCAATTCGATGCTGGAAATCTTCCGCGTCGTGATGACCAATTGCGACGATCACCAGCACCTGGTAGTCGGCGGCGTCGAGCAGGTGCCGCAAGGCATCTGGCGTCATGTGCCGGAACGCTGCGTACATTGGCCGGCCGGCACCAGCCTGAAATCCCTGCACCGTGGCGCGCCGCGCTCCGGTGTGAAGAAAATTGCCCATGCGCCGGAGGGCCGTTTCGCCGTTACCGACAACAACGGTGACACCCGTGAATACGCCGCTGTGCTGACGACTTGCCAGAGCTGGCTGCTGACCACGCAGATCGAATGCGACGAAACCCTGTTTTCGCAGAAGATGTGGATGGCCCTCGACCGCACGCGCTATATGCAGTCATCAAAAACCTTCGTGATGGTCGACCGGCCATTCTGGAAGGACAAAGACCCGGAAACCGGCCGCGACGTAATGAGCATGACCCTCACCGATCGCCTGACCCGTGGCACCTATCTGTTCGACAACGGTGACGACAAGCCGGGGGTGATCTGCCTGTCGTACTCGTGGATGAGCGACGCGTTGAAAATGCTCCCGCATCCGGTGGAAAAACGCGTCGAACTGGCCTTGAACGCGTTGAAAAAGATCTACCCGAAAGTCGACATCGCCGCACGCATCATCGGTGATCCGATCACTGTGTCGTGGGAAGCCGATCCGTATTTCCTCGGAGCCTTCAAAGGCGCCCTGCCCGGCCATTACCGCTACAACCAGCGCATGTACGCGCACTTCATGCAGGACGACATGCCGGCCGAGCAGCGCGGAATCTTCATCGCCGGCGACGATGTTTCGTGGACACCGGCATGGGTCGAAGGCGCGGTGCAGACTTCGCTCAACGCGGTGTGGGGCATCATGAAACATTTCGGCGGCTCGACACATAAAGAGAACCCGGGCCCGGGTGATGTGTTCAAAGACATCGGCCCTATCGCCCTGCCCGAGTAAGAGGATTCCCCGATGCGCGTAGCCGTTTACCAATGTCCACCGCTGCCACTGGACCCCGTCGCCAACCTGCATCGCCTGCACCAGGTGGCGATGGAGGCCAAGGGCGCCGACCTGCTGGTGCTGCCGGAGATGTTCATCACCGGTTACAACATCGGCGCCGAAGCGGTCAGCACGCTGGCCGAGGTTTATAACGGTGAATGGGCGCAGCAGATCGGGCGCATCGCCAAGGCTGCGGGTCTGGCAATCGTTTACGGTTACCCGGAGCGCACCGCCGACGGGCACATCTACAACGCCGTGCAACTGATCGACGCCCACGGCGAGCGCCTGTGCAATTACCGCAAGTCGCATCTGTTCGGCGACCTTGACCGGTCGATGTTCAGCCCCGGCGAAGCAGAGTTGCCGGTGGTAGAGCTGGACGGCTGGAAACTCGGTTTCCTGATCTGCTATGACCTGGAGTTTCCGGAAAACGCTCGTCGTCTGGCCTTGGCCGGCGCCGAGCTGATTGTGGTGCCGACGGCAAACATGATTCCGTTCGACTTCGTCGCCGACGTCACCGTGCGCGCCCGCGCCTTCGAAAACCAGTGCTACGTGGCTTATGCCAATTACTGTGGGCATGAAGGCGATATTCAGTACTGCGGGCAAAGCAGCGTGGCCGCACCGGACGGCAGCCGCATCGCCCTGGCAGGTCTGGACGAGGCGCTGATCGTCGGTGAACTGGACCGACAACTGATGAATGATTCACGCCAGGCCAACCGCTATCTCAGCGATCGCCGTCCCGAGCTTTACGGCGCGCTGAACCGTCGCTAATCCGCTAGCATGGGCACTTCACTGTTCTGGAAGTGCCCATGCCTGCACCGACTCGTCCCCTCCCCCACACTGAAATTCTGGCTAATGGCTTGCGCGTGACCCTGCGCCACGTGCCCGGCCTCAAGCGCAGCGCTGCCGTATTGCGCGTAGCGGCCGGCAGCCATGACGTGCCGTTGGCATGGCCGGGGCTGGCGCATTTTCTTGAACACCTGCTGTTTCTCGGCACCGAGCGTTTTCCGACAAACGAAGGGCTGATGGCCTACGTGCAACGTCACGGCGGGCAGGTGAATGCCAGCACCCGCGAACGCACCACGGACTTTTTCTTCGAACTGCCCGTGCCGTTGTTCGGCGCAGGGCTCGAGCGTCTGTCAGACATGCTCGCCCGGCCACGTATGAATCTGGACGATCAACGGCGTGAACGGGAGGTGCTACAGGCAGAATTCGTCGCCTGGTCGCAAGATCCGACCGCACAGCAGCAATTTGCCTTGTACCGCGGTTTACCAGAGCAGCACCCGTTGCGCGGGTTTCATGCGGGCAATCGGCACAGCCTGCAGGTGGATTCGCCGGCGTTTCAAACGGCACTGAAAGGTTTCCATCAAAGGTTTTATCGAACCGGGCAAATGCACCTGAGTCTGGTTGGGCCGCAGAGCGTCGATGCGCTCCGAGAGCTGGCGCAGCAATTCGCAGTTGTCTTGCCGGTTGGGGATAAAGTTGCCCAAGCCACACCGCTACCGCTGACAGTGAAAAGTTATCAACAGGTCGGCGCTCACGCGAACCTGTTATGGGCCTTCGACGACTTACCCGAGTCATCCGCGGAGGCGATGGCCTTTCTCTGTCATTGGTTGAACAGCGCAAAACCTGGTGGGTTGCTCGCGTACCTGCATCAACAGAATCTGGCTGACAGCCTGAAAGCCGTGCCGGTTTATCAATTTGCCGGGCAGGCGTTGCTGCATCTGCAACTCAATGCCGATGGCGACCGCTTGCATGCCATTAACGAACAGCTGCTGGACTGGCTGAGCTTCTTCGCCCAGCAGGACTGGACGCCATTGCGCGAGGAATACGCCGCCCTGCTTCAGCGCCAACAACACGTCAGCGGAGCGTTGCAACTGGCGCGGCTCGACGTTGAGCAGCAAGCATTCGGCCTGTCCGAATCGGGTGCCGCCGCACTTGAGCACATCCTTCACGAAATCGGTGTTGTGGATAACTTCAGCGACCATTGGCATCTGCCCGCCGCCAATCCTTTCTTACGGGCCAGTGAACCGCTGGCCAACGCTGGTCTGATTCGCGGCCAGACCAGCGCCCACCGTGGCCTGCGCACGTTCGCCCAGGATCGCTCGCGCAGCCGCCGGGAACGCTCGCCGATGCATTTCAGTCAGGCGTTGCCGGACAACAGCGATGAAGGCGCAATTTATCTGCGTTGGCAGGTCGAGGCGGCGGCCAGCGCTGATCTGCGTTCACGATTGCAACGCAGTCTGCGCCAGACACGACAGGATGCGTCAGAGGCCGGAGTGGATCTGTCTTTCAGTGCTGCGGGCAACCAATGGCTGCTGAAAATGACGGGGCTGCAAGAATCAATGCCCAGCGTCCTGGAGCATGCGCTGAAATGTCTGACGACGATTGACACCGATTCGCCGCGCGACGAGGCACAGATACCCTCGATGCCGCTGCGCCAATTGCTTGAAGCGTTACCGCAAACGTCCTTGCCCAGGATTGAAGCCAGCGATGACGCCAAACGCCTGTGGACAACTTCGCGCTGGGACGGCCTCGCCCTTGGGCTCGACCAACCAACCCAATCAGCCATGGGCCTGGCGCTCAGCCGCATTCCCGGCACGCCCGACAATCAGCTGCCGATTACTCTGCACAACAATGCCGAGTACCGCTGGAGCCGAATCGACACGGCCTCCGCCGAACATGCCTTGCTGCTCATCTGCCCGACCGCCAGCCATGACATCGCTGATGAAGCCGCTTGGCGCCTGCTCGCACAGCTGTGCCAGACGGCGTTCTACCAGCGCCTGCGCGTCGAACTGCAATTGGGTTACGCCGTATTCAGTGCGTTGCGTCAGTTGCACGGGACGACTGCGATCGTCTTCGCCGTGCAGTCGCCTGCAACCCCGGTGGTCACCTTGCTTGAACACATTCAGGATTTCCTCAACGGCGTTCCAGCCATGATCGGAACGCTCGGTGACGCCAGTATCAAGCAGCAGCGCGAAAGCCTCGCCGAGCAATTCAGTGATGCCACATTAGCCACCAGGGACGCCGCCGAACTCCTGTGGCAGGGCAAACTCGCCGGCCATTCGTCGGATTACCGTGAGCAACTGGTCGCAGCGATCAATCAACTGGATACGCGAGACCTGCTGACCGCTGCGCAACGCCTGATCAATGTCGACGGCGGCTACCATTGCCTGGCCAATGAACCAATGCCCGGCGCGCCGTGGCAGGCGGCAAACTGATCATTACCGAAGCTGCAAGGAGCTTTCTCAAAGATTCACGGGTCATTACGCTGAAATTTTGAGTAACATAGCCGCCTAACTAATTGGAACATCATCGCGCTGCCGTGGACTATACCTATGGATAGCGCTATCCCAACCCACAGAAGGAGACACCTCATGGCCTGGACCAAACCTGCTTACACCGACCTGCGTATCGGCTTCGAAGTCACCATGTACTTCGCCAGCCGCTGAGTTCTGCTTACGCAGGATTGCAGTGCAACGCCTCGGCTCGCCGGGGCGTTTTATTTTCCGCGTTGAAATGATGGAGCGTTCATGTTCGTCCAGATTCTGGGTTCGGCCGCCGGTGGCGGTTTTCCGCAGTGGAACTGCAACTGCGTCAACTGCGCAGGCTTTCGCGACGGCAGCCTGAATGCCAAGGCGCGTACCCAATCGTCCATCGCCATTTCCGATGACGGCGTGAACTGGGTGCTGTGCAATGCCTCGCCGGACATCCGCGCGCAACTGCAAAGCTTCGCCCCGATGCAGCCGGGTCGGGCCCTGCGCGACACCGGCATCAGCGCGATCATCCTGATGGACAGCCAGATCGACCACACCACCGGCCTGCTCAGCCTGCGCGAAGGCTGCCCGCATCAGGTCTGGTGCACGGACATGGTTCACGAAGACCTCAGCACCGGTTTCCCCCTGTTCAAGATGCTCTCCCACTGGAACGGCGGGCTGGACTGGAACCGCATCGAACTCGACCAGAGCTTCACCGTAGCGGCCTGCCCGAACCTGCGTTTCACCCCGCTGCCGTTGCGCAGCGCCGCACCGCCGTATTCGCCGCACCGTTTCGACCCGCATCCGGGCGACAACATCGGGTTGATCGTTGAAGACCTCAACACCGGCGGCAAGCTGTTCTACGCGCCAGGGCTGGGCAAGGTCGATGCGCCGTTGCTGGAAATCATGGCGGGCAGTGATTGCCTGCTGGTCGACGGCACGCTGTGGGACGACGATGAAATGCAGCGTCGTGGCGTTGGCACCCGCACCGGTCGCGAGATGGGCCACCTGGCGCAGAATGGCCCCGGCGGCATGCTCGAAGTGCTGGAGCAGTTGCCCGAGCAGCGCAAGGTGCTTATCCACATCAACAATACCAACCCGATTCTTGACGAAGATTCGCCGGAACGCGCGGAACTGGCGCGGCGTAATGTTGAAGTGGCGTTTGATGGCATGAGTATTGTGTTGTAAGCCGTAGATACCGATGCGCGGCCCTTCGCGAGCAGGCTCGCTCCCACATTTGGAATGCGATCAACCTGTGGGAGCGAGCCTGCTCGCGAAGAGGCCAGTGCAAACAGAAAAGATTTCTAGGGTTGTTCCCCGGAGAACAAACATGACTGACACGCCAATGTCCCCGGCCGAATTCGAAGCGGCCCTGCGCGCCAAAGGCGCCTACTACCACATTTACCACCCGTACCACGTGGCGATGTACGAAGGCCGCGCCACCCGCGAGCAGATTCAGGGCTGGGTCGCCAACCGCTTCTACTATCAGGTGAACATTCCCCTGAAAGACGCGGCGATCCTCGCCAACTGCCCGGACCGCGAGATTCGTCGCGAGTGGATTCAGCGCCTGCTCGACCACGACGGCGCGCCCGGCGAAGACGGCGGCATCGAAGCCTGGCTGCGCCTCGGCCAGGCTGTCGGCCTCGACCCGGATCAATTGCGCTCCCAGGAACTGGTGCTGCCCGGTGTGCGTTTCGCCGTCGATGCCTACGTCAACTTCGCCCGTCGCGCCAGTTGGCAGGAGGCCGCCAGCAGCTCGCTGACCGAACTGTTCGCGCCACAGATCCACCAGTCACGCCTCGACAGCTGGCCGCAGCATTACCCGTGGATCGACCCGGCCGGTTATGAATATTTCCGCACCCGCCTCGGTCAGGCGCGGCGCGATGTCGAGCACGGTCTGGCGATCACCCTTGAGCACTACAAGACGCGCGAAGGCCAGGAGCGCATGCTGGAAATTCTCCAGTTCAAACTGGACATTCTTTGGAGCATGCTCGATGCCATGAGCATGGCCTACGAATTGAACCGTCCGCCCTATCACAGCGTGACCGAGCAACGGGTCTGGCATAAAGGAATCACCTTATGAGTTTTGATCGCAGCAAAGTGCCGAACTGGCGCCCAGGCTACCGCTTTCAGTACGAGCCGGCGCAAACAGGCCATGTGTTGCTGTACCCGGAAGGCATGATCAAGCTCAACGAGACGGCCGCGCTGATCGGCGGCTTGATTGATGGCGAACGCGATGTCGCGGCGATCATTGCCAGACTCGACGAGCAGTTCCCCGGCGTCCCCGAACTCGGTGACGACGTCGAACAATTCATGGAGGTTGCCCGTGAGCAACACTGGCTCACCCTTGACTGATCTGCCGGCAAAACCTGAAATCGGCCTGCCGCTGTGGTTGCTCGCCGAGCTGACCTACCGCTGCCCGCTGCAATGCCCGTACTGCTCCAACCCACTGGATTTCGCCGAGCAGGGCAAAGAGCTGACCACCGAACAGTGGATCAAGGTGTTCCGCGAAGCGCGGGAAATGGGCGCGGCGCAGTTAGGCTTTTCCGGCGGCGAACCGTTGGTGCGTCAGGACTTGGCCGAACTGATCGGTGAAGCCCGGCAGTTGGGTTTCTACACCAACCTGATCACCTCCGGCATTGGCCTGACCGAGCAGAAAATCAGCGACTTCAAGAAGGCCGGGCTCGATCACATCCAGATCAGCTTCCAGGCCAGTGACGAGCAAGTGAACAACCTGCTCGCCGGCTCGAAAAAAGCCTTTGCGCAGAAGCTGGAAATGGCTCGTGCGGTGAAGGCCCACGGCTACCCGATGGTGCTGAACTTCGTTACCCACCGGCACAACATCGACAAGATCGACCGCATCATCGAGCTGTGCATTGCGCTGGAGGCGGACTTCGTCGAACTCGCCACCTGCCAGTTCTACGGCTGGGCGCAGCTCAACCGCGTCGGCCTGTTGCCGACCCAGGAACAGCTTGTGCGCGCCGAGCGCATCACCAACGAATACCGGGCCAAACTGGAAGCCGAAGGGCATCCGTGCAAGCTGATTTTCGTGACTCCCGACTACTACGAAGAACGCCCGAAAGCCTGCATGAACGGCTGGGGCAGCATCTTTCTGACCGTCACTCCAGACGGCACGGCCCTGCCCTGCCATGGCGCCCGCCAGATGCCCGTGCAGTTTCCCAACGTGCGCGACCACAGCATGCAGCACATCTGGTATGACTCGTTCGGCTTCAACCGCTTTCGCGGTTACGACTGGATGCCCGAGCCCTGCCGCTCTTGCGACGAGAAAGAAAAAGACTTCGGCGGCTGCCGCTGCCAGGCGTTCATGCTTACCGGCGATGCCAGCAATGCCGACCCGGTGTGCAGCAAGTCCGAACATCACGGCGTGATTCTCAAGGCCCGCGAAGAAGCCGAGACCGCCACTCAAACCATCGAACAATTGGCCTTTCGCAATGAACGAAACTCACGCCTCATCGCCAAGGGCTGAGCCTTTCAGCGCCGCCCAAGCTGTTGCCGCCGGAACCGACTTCGCTGAGCTGCAGCTCGGCGTCCACGGCCTGTTCTGGAATGAATATCGCCCAGAGGATGCCGCATGCCGAATCTGGCATTGGCGCGATGGCTTGGCGAAATGCCTGACGCCGGATGGCTTCAGCGTGCGTAGCCGCGTGTACGAATATGGCGGTGGCGCGTTTTGTCTGACGCCTGACGGCGTGGTTTTCGTCAATGAAGCGGATCAGCAGTTGTACCGACAGGCACTGGGTGGCGAGCCGGTCGCGCTGACGTCCACTGACTGCCGCTACGGTGATCTGCAATTTGCCGGTGGCCGGGTGTTGGCGGTTGAAGAGCAGCAGGATCGGCATCGGCTGGTGGCGATTGATCTGGCGACCGGAATGCGACAAGTGCTGGCGGAGGGAGCGGATTTCTACGCGGCGCCAACGTTGAGCGCGGATGGTCAGCGACTGGCGTGGATCCAGTGGAGCCGACCGCATCAACCATGGACTTCGACCCGGTTGATGGTCGCTGAAGGCGATTTTTCTGCGCCTCGCTGTGTTGCCGGTGAGCAGATGGAGGAGTCGATCCAGCAGCCGCGCTTCGACGCCGGTGGGCGGCTCTGTTGCCTGACGGATCGTAGCGGCTACTGGCAGCCGTGGATCGAAACGTCTGATGGCTTGCAGGCGCTGGCCAGCTCCGCGGCCGATCACGCGCCCGCGCCTTGGCAGCTTGGCGGCTGCACATGGCTGCCCGTCGGTGATCAATTTCTAGCCACTTGGAGCGTGGATGGTTTCGGTCGCCTGGCCTTTGGCGATGAAGATTTCAGCGCCGGCTACAGCCGCTTCCGCCATTTGGCGATGGATCAACAGTTCGTCTATTGCATCGCCGCATCACCGGTCAGCCCGTCGGCAGTGATCGCCATTGATCGCGTCTCTCATGCAGTAAAGGTATTGGCCGGCGGCGTGGCCCCGTTGCCCGCCGAACGCATCAGCCGTCCGCAGACCTTGCGTTATCCCAGCGGCTCGGGGGAGGCGCACGGTTTCTTCTACTCGGCCATGAGCGGTGAAACGAAACCGCCGCTGGTGGTGTTTATCCACGGCGGCCCGACGTCGGCGTGCTATCCGATGCTCGACCCGCGCATCCAGTATTGGACGCAGCGTGGTTTCGCGGTCGCCGACCTCAACTATCGCGGCAGCAGCGGCTATGGTCGCGAGTATCGGCAAGCACTGCATCTGCGCTGGGGCGAGGTGGATGTCGAGGACGCCTGCGCGGTGGTCGATTACCTTGCCGGACAGGGCTTGATCGATGGCGACCGCGCGTTCATTCGCGGCGGCAGTGCGGGCGGGTACACGACACTGTGCGCACTGGCGTTCAGACAGGTCTTCCGCGCAGGCGCCAGCCTCTATGGCGTCAGCGATCCGGTCGCTTTGGCCCGGGCAACACACAAGTTCGAAGGCGATTATCTGGACTGGCTGATCGGCGATCCCGAACGCGATGCCGAGCGCTACGCCGCCCGCACGCCACTACTGCACGCAGAGAACATCCGCGTGCCGGTGATTTTCTTTCAGGGAGAACTGGACGCGGTGGTCGTACCGCAACAGACCCGCGATATGGTCGCGGCGCTGGAGCACAACGGCATTGCGGTGGAAGCGCATTACTACCCCGAAGAGCGCCACGGCTTTCGCCGCGCCGTCAATCAGGCGCACGCATTAGAGCAGGAGTGGACGTTTTATCGGCGGGTGATGGGGCTGGTTTACTGAAAACCGTGTCGCGCCTTTCGCGAGCAGGCTCGCTCCCACAGAGGACTTGTGTACACCACAGATCCAGTGTGGGAGCGAGCCTGCTCACGAAAGCTATCTAATAGACGCTATCGGACTCAACGCTTGGCGATGATATAAACCGCATGCACGATCCCTGGAATGTAGCCGCACAGCGTCAGCAGAATGTTCAGCCAGAACGCCCCGCCAAATCCGACCTGCAAAAACACGCCCAGTGGCGGCAACAGAATAGCGATGATGATACGAATGAAATCCATGGGGCAGCTCCTGAATGGGGGTTGGCTCACTTGAGCCATACAAGCTAATCGACCCGTGCCGTTCGTCAGGGTTCAGTGCAATAGCTGCGTCAGGCTCAAGCGAGAATTTTCAACCCATGTTTTTGTACGATGCTCAGTAGTTTGAGCGCCATACCGCTGGGATGTTTGTCACCCGATTCCCACTGCTTCACCGTGGATGCACTCGTGTTGAGATAGCGTGCAAACACCGGCTGGCTGACCTTGTTACGCTCGCGTAGCGCTTTGATCTCGTCGGCCGGGATAGCTAAGGGGACCGAAGCCAGACAGGATTCATCGAACTCCCGCATCGTAGCTTTACTGATTGCCCCGACAGCAAGCAACGCCCCGGCCGATTCGTGTATGGATTCAAAGACTTCACTTTTGAATTTCTTACTCATGACATATCTCCACAAATTCCTTCATCGCCAACAAGTCTCTGATCTGCACTTCAGTCAGCTGTGCATAGGCCTTTGCCAACCTACGTAAATCCTTCAACTCAATGGGGGTGATATTGCTTTGATCCTGCTTGGCGAAAAGCACTTGGTAGATCCAGTAATGTCCACCTTTTGCCAAAACAATCGAACGGTGGCGGTTCGTATTCAGTCGTTTCTTCCAAACGCCTCCACCAAGATCGTCCGCCTGTCCCTGAAGCATTTGATGAAACGCTTCCTGTAGCTCTTCATCGCTGATCCACGCCCTGCTGGCCTGGAGGGCGACTCGTTTGGTCTTGAACAGCCTAAATGACATAGGTATCCCTTCCTGAAACATACCACCCAGTGGTACAGATCGCCAAAACAGTTTTCGCTGATTTTGAGCAGCCCGAGCGAGCATCCCTTGCTGGCGCTCTCTAAAAGACCACCCGCAGTTCGATCTCTCTAGCCCTAAATGCTGGCTGCAAAACCCGGCCACAAAAAACGCCCCACGCCAAAAGAATCAGGCGTGGGGCGTGCGTTATACCGCGAGACGGTTCGGGTAATCGGTGGGGCAGTTCAGCTCAGACGGCAATGCCCTTACGGCACTGCAACTGAGCGGTGCGTACTCGCGAGAAAGCGCGGCCCAGGCGCAAAAGCATTTCGTCGATGTTGGCTTTGCTGACAGTGAGGGCCGGGGTGAAACGCAGGCAGTCGGGTTGCACGGCGTTGAGTATCAGGCCTTCGTGCAGCGCAGCGTGAACAACGGCATCGGCGCACTCTGCCGATAACGTCAGCCCATAGAACAGGCCCTGGCCGCGCAGTTCGCCATGCCCATAGCGGTGCGCCAATCGCGCAAGGCCTTCGCGCAGATGCTGGCCGTTGTCGTTGACCTGCTGGAGGAAGCTGCGGTCGTGCACGCTGTCGAGTACCACCAGGCCGGCTCCGGTCATCAACGCGTTGCCGTGATGGGTGCCGCCCAGTTCGCCGACGGCGAAACAGCAGGCTTTGCCCCGCGCCAGCAACGCTGCCAGTGGCAAGCCGCCGCCAAGGCCTTTGCCGAGCATGACGATATCGGCGCGAATGCCGTAGGACTGTTCGGCGAGCAAGGCGCCGCAGCGGCCGATACCGGTCTGTACTTCGTCGAGAATCAGCAGAATGCCCAACTCGCGACACAGTCGCTCGACGCCTTTGAGGTAATGCTCGGTCGCGGGAATAACCCCGGCGTCGCTCTGGATCGCTTCAAGCATGATCGCGACGGTCTGCGCGTCGACCGCCGCGTGCAGGGCCGGCAAGTCGTTGAATGGCACCTGATCATTCGTCGCCAGACTGCGACCATGGCAGCCGTGCTGCGCCATGATGATCCGCGAAGCGCCGCCGCGATGCAGTTGGCCCCACTTGCGTGCCAGTCTGAGCGCCGCCTCACAGGCTTCGCTGCCGCTGTTGAGCAGATAAGCCTGATCGCTGTGGGTGCTGGCACACAGGCGCTCGGCGAGGCTGAGCATGCCGCGATTGTGCAGCTTGAAACCCGGATTGATCAGCGCCTGCGCCTGATTGGCAATGGCTTTGACCAGCGCGGTAGGGCTGTGGCCCAGGCTGTTGGCGCCGCCGGCCTGGGAAAAGTCGAGATAGGCGCGATCGTTGTTGTCCCACAGCCAGGAACCCTGGCCTCGAACGAAGACTTGGGGCGGCCGTTCAACACTGGACATCAGACGAGCGGCATGTAGACGATCGGTCATTGCTGAGGACTGCGCCTCGAATGCAAGGTCATCAAGATCTGGCGTGTGGCGCCGCAAATTGAACAGATTCATCCGCACATACCTCGCTGGAGGTATTTTGAACTGCCTATGTAAACACTGGCGAAGCGCAGGTCATTCATCGCGTATTTTCGGCCCTGAAAGCCTTGGGATTGCGGTTAGACTAGGCGCACCCGCGTCTGCGGGCCATTTCGATTTCCCAGCTATTTCAATAAGCATTACTTATGGATTTCAAACAACTGCGTTATTTCGTCGCGGTCTACGAAGAGGGTCATGTCGGCCGTGCGGCCGAACGGCTGTCGATCTCGCAGCCGGCACTGTCGCAGCAGATTCGTCAGCTCGAGCAGAACCTCGACGTAACGCTGTTCGAACGCAGCAGCAAACGCTTGCTGCCGACCCTTGCCGCTCACACGTTGTACAACCACGCGTTACCGCTGCTCGATGGCTTGCAGCGAGCGCGCGAGGCATTGGGCAATTTCAAGGGGCAGGCGTTGCGGACCCTGGCGATCGGTGTGCTGCAAACGGTGCACACCAGCCTCGTGCCGCAAATGCTCGAGCGTGTGCGCAAGGCGCAGCCGCATCTGGTGGTGCAGATCTATGAGCTGACCGGGCTGGAGATCGAACGGCGCCTGCTCAACGGTTCACTGGACATCGGCATCAGTTATCTGCCGCCGCGCCAACCCGGGCTGCACGGCGTGTTGCTGTACGAGGACGAACTGACGCTGGTCATCCCGGCGGATCATCCCTTGCGTGATTTCAAGAAAGTCTCGATGCGCCAGGCTGCTGAACTGCCGATGCTGCTGCTCGGCGAAGAGTTCCAGATCCGGCAGATCTGGCAGGCACAACTGACCAGCCTTGGACGCCGTCCGCAGGTGCAGGCCGAGCTGAACAATATGCTGGGGATTCTCGACAGCCTGCCGCACACCAAACTGGCAACGGTGTTGCCAGGACGCTCGCAGAAGGAATACGACGATGAAGATTTGCTGTGGAAACCGCTAAGCGAACCGCGGGTGCCCCTGAAAGTCGGCCTGGTGTGTCGCGATGTTCAACGCCAGCAGGCTTCGTTGGCCCTTTTGCGGACATTGCTTGAAGAGGTCATCGACCGCGAAGTGCAACGGCCGCTGGATCCGCTGGGCTGAGAACTTTTCTTCAGGCAAAAGAAAACCCCGCCGAAGCGGGGCTTTGCAGACTGTTTCCCTGACATCCATTTCACTCCGCCACCCTGGCAGAATCCTACGTGTCCGTGTTGTTTACTTTGCGCTTCCTGCGCGACGTCCATGAAATGTAGATTAGCCGTGGATCCAATGTACGCATATGGGAGAACAGCAGCACGTCATGTAAGCAAATGCTTACATGACGCGCGCGGGATCAGAACTGTGCAGCATCGAGCAGGAAAAGCGACTCGCTACCGGCTTTGACCGACGCGCTCAGCGAGTGAATACGCGGCAGAAGGCGGGCGAAATAGAAGCGTGCGGTGCCCAGCTTGCTCGCATAGAAATCGTCCTGCGCTTCCTTGCCCAGCGAGGCTTTGGCCATCAACGCCCACATGTAGGCGTAAGCGGTGTAGCCGAACGCTTGCAAATATTCGACCGAGGCCGCGCCGATTTCGTTCGGATTGTTTTTCGCCCGGTCGAGCAGCCACGCGGTCAGCTCGTCGAGGGTGTCGACGGCATCGTTCAGTGGCTTGGTGAACTCGCCAAGATCGGCGCTGGCGGTTGCGGTGAAGTGACGAATCTCGTCAGCGAACAGCTGGTAGAACGCGCCGCCACTGCCAACGATCTTGCGCCCGACCAGATCCAGCGCCTGAATGCCGTTGGTGCCTTCGTAGATCTGGGTGATGCGCACGTCACGCACCAGTTGCTCCTGGCCCCACTCGCGGATGTAACCGTGGCCACCGAAGATCTGCTGGCCGTGAACGGTGGTTTCCAGCCCCAGGTCGGTCAGGAAGGCTTTTGCCACCGGCGTCAGCAACGCGACCAGATCTTCCGCGCGCTTGCGGGTGGTCGCGTCTTCGCTGAACTTGGCGGTATCCAGTTGCATCGCCACGTAAGTGGAAAACGCACGACCGCCTTCGTTCGAGGCTTTCATGGTCAGTAGCATGCGCCGCACGTCCGGGTGGACGATGATCGGATCAGCAACTTTGTCCTTGTTCTGCGCGCCGGTCGGCGATCGGCTCTGCAGACGATCGCGCGCGTATTCAACAGCGTTCTGATAGGAGCGCTCGCCCGTGGCCAGACCCTGGATGCCTACGCCCAGACGCTCGTAGTTCATCATGGTGAACATCGCCGCCAGGCCTTTGTTCGGCTCGCCGACCAGATAGCCGACGGCTTCGTCGAAGTTCATCACGCAGGTCGCCGAGGCCTGGATGCCCATCTTGTGTTCGATCGAACCGCAGTTCGCCGGATTGCGCGCGCCGAGGCTGCCGTCGGCATTGACCATGAACTTCGGCACCAGAAACAGCGAAATGCCTTTCGGCCCCGCCGGGGCGTCCGGCAGTTTCGCCAGCACCAAGTGGATGATGTTTTCGGTGAGGTCGTGTTCGCCCCCGGTGATGAAGATCTTGGTGCCGCTGACCTTGTAGGAACCGTCGGCCTGAGGTTCGGCTTTGGTGCGAATGATCCCCAGGTCGGTGCCGGCGTGCGGCTCGGTCAGGCACATGGAACCAGCCCAGATCCCGGCGTACATGTTCGGCAGGTACGCGGCTTTCAGCTCTTCGCTGGCATGGGCATTGATCGACAGGCAGGCGCCAGCGGTCAGCATCGGGTACAGACCGAACGCCAGGCTGGCGGAGTTGACCATTTCTTCGACCTGCGCCGACACGGCTTTGGGCATGCCCATGCCACCGTAGGCCGGATCACCGCCAACGCCGACCCAACCGCCCTCCGCATATGTCTGATAAGCCTGTGGGAAACCGGCCGGCGTGGTGACGGCACCATCCGCCCAATGGCAACCTTCCTCGTCAGCGGCACGGCTCAGTGGCGCGATGCTTTTGCTGGTGACCTTGCCGGCCTCTTCGAGAATCGCTTCAACGGTTTCGGCGTCGACGGTCTCGGCCAGCGCCGGCAGCTCGGCCCAGAGTTTGGCGACTTCGAACACTTCATTGAGGACGAAGCGCATATCGCGCAGCGGCGCTTTGTAGTCAGCCATGGCAAACCTCGCAAGATCTAAACAGGTGGTTCGTGGAATGATGTTTTCGTTGATCCGGAGTGTAACCCAACAACTTTTGCGACACATAGGGTCAACCGGTGACTGATTTGTTATTTTTAGTCACCATAAAAAAGATCGCAGCCTTTAGCGGGTCCTACAGATAAAACGCGATCCCCTGTAGGAACTGCCGCAGGTTGCGATCTTTTGCTTTTACCTAAAGCGCAAACGACTCCGCTGGCAAAGTCATCAAGCAATCACTCCCCGCCTCGATCGCCGACTGATGCGCAGCCGTACGCGGCAACAGGCGCTTGAAGTAAAACTCGCACGTCGCCAGTTTGCCCTTGAGGAAATCAGACTCACCCTCGCCTGCGTCCAGCTGTGCCTGCGCGACCAGCGCCATGCGCAGCCACAGGTAGCCAAGGATGATGTAGCCGCTGTACATCAGGTAATCCACGGACGCGGCGCCGACTTCATCCGGGTTTTTCATGGCGGCCATGCCGACCTTCATGGTCAGGTCGCCCCACTGTTGATTGAGCCCGTTGAGTTGCGCGACGAAGCTGCCCAACTGCGCATGGTCGGCGTTCGCTGCGCAGAACTTGTGGACGATTTTGGTGAAGCCGCGCAGCAGCTTGCCCTGGCTTCCCAGCACTTTGCGCCCGAGCAGGTCGAGCGCCTGAATGCCGTTGGTGCCCTCGTAGATCGGCGCGATCCGGCAGTCGCGTACCAGTTGTTCCATGCCCCACTCACGAATGAAACCGTGGCCGCCAAACACCTGCATGCCGTGGTTGGTCACTTCCAGCCCGGTGTCGGTCATGAACGCTTTGCAGATCGGCGTGAGGAACGCCAACAAGTCTTCGGCCTCCTGACGTGCCTGGGCGTCGCTGCTCAGGTGCGCGGCATCGAGCATCTGCGCAGTGAAGTAGGTCAGCGCCCGATTGCCTTCGTTGAAGGCTTTCATGGTCAGCAACATGCGCCGCACGTCGGGGTGGACGATGATCGGGTCGGCAGGTTTATCTGGAGCTTTGGCGCCGGTCAGCGCGCGCATTTGCAGGCGGTCGTTGGCGTATTTGATCGCGCCCTGAAAACTCGCTTCGCCCAGACACAGGCCCTGCATGCCGGTGCCCAGCCGCGCGTGGTTCATCATGGTGAACATGCAGTTGAGGCCCTTGTTCGGCTCGCCGATCAAGTAACCCGTGGCGGCATCGAAATTCAGCACGCAGGTGGCCGAGGCCTTGATGCCCATCTTGTGCTCGATCGAGCCGCAGGAAACGCCATTGCGCTCCCCCGCTTCGCCTGCTGCATCGGGGAGGAACTTGGGCACGATAAACAGGGAAATGCCTTTGGTCCCGGCGGGTGCGTCCGGCAGCTTGGCCAATACCAGATGGATGATGTTGTCGCTCAGGTCATGCTCGCCGGCGGAGATGAAAATCTTGCTGCCGGTGATCGCGAAGCTGCCGTCAGCCCGAGGCACCGCACGGGTCTTGATGATGCCCAGATCGGTGCCGCAGTGGGCTTCGGTCAGGCACATGGTGCCAGTCCACTGGCCAGCGGTGAGTTTGCTCAGGTAGGTGTCTTTCTGCTCGGCGGTGCCGTGGGCGTGGATCGCCGACATCGCGCCGTGAGTCAGGCCCGGGTACATGCCCCACGACGTGTTACTGGAGCCGACCATCTCGCTGATCACCAGCCCCAGCGAACTCGGCAGACCTTGGCCGCCGTAAGCTGGATCGGCCGCCAACCCGTGCCAGCCGCCCTCGACATAGTGTGCGAAGGCCTGCTTGAAGCCTGTAGGCGTTGTCACCACGCCATTGTCGAAATGGCAGCCCTCTTCGTCGCCGCTGCGATTGAGCGGGGCCAGCACGTTCTCGCAGAACTTCGCGCCTTCTTCGAGGATCGCGCTGATCATGTCCGGGCTGGCGTCATGCGCGCCGAGACTGGCGTAGCTGGTGTGGAAGTCGAAGACGTGATCGATCAGAAAGCGCATGTCGCGCAGGGGGGCTTTGTACTCGGGCATGGTGGCTTCTCCGTCAGCAGATTTCACCAACCTACTGCCGGCCATCCCACCCGACAATCACTGTGCGGGCGCTGAATGCGCCGTCATCACTCAACCCGCAGCGGTGTCCATGCGCACCGCGCCACGACGGTTCTGCCCGAATGCCATGACGCAGTTACGCCCGGCGCCCTTGGCGCTGTACAACGCCTGGTCGGCGGACTTGAGCACTTCTTCCGGAGTACGCTGCTCCACGCGTTCGGCGACGCCGATGCTTACCGTCACCGACACGGCCGAGGCCCCGGAACCACTGCGCCGCTGGCGACCTTGCTGGTCATCCTGCGGGCGGTTTTCCTGGTTGCGCAGCTGAATGCTGTAAGACGCGATCGATTCACGGATCACTTCCAGGTGCGGCATGCATTCCTCAAGGGTCTTGCCTGCGAACACCAGGGCAAATTCCTCACCGCCGTAGCGATACGCCCTACCGCCACCGCTGATTTTCGACAGCTTACTGGCGACCAGCCGCAGCACCTGATCACCGACATCGTGGCCGTGGGTGTCGTTGAATTTCTTGAAATGATCGACGTCGCTCATCGCCAGCACATAGTTGCGCCCCAGGCGTTGCATGCGTTCGTTGAGCGCGCGTCGACCCGGCAGACCGGTGAGTTCGTCGCGGAAGGCCATTTGATAGGCCTCATGCGCAACCGCGGCCGCGATCATCAGCATTACCTGGCTGCACATGATGTTGAGGGTGAACGGCAGAATGAACGTCTTCGGCAGCATCCAGAATACCCCGAGCAAGCCGACCAGTTGCGCCGCGTGCAAGGGACGCGGGTTGCGCCAGTATTGCCAGGCCAGCAACAGGAAGGCCGAGATGAACACCGGGTAGGACAACTGGATCAGGCTCATCCATGCGCCGTGCAGCGCCGGCCAGCGGATCTCCGACAGCCACAGCAGCAGCGCCTGTGGGTAACTTTGTTCCAGGCCCAGCGCCACACTGCCAAATGCCAGCAGCACAGCGAACCGCGCGACCATGTCCTGAAACAGATGGGTACGTTCCTGCCATGCCGCGAATAGCCCGAACAACAACGGCAGCAACAGGCAGACCAGATGGAACACCACCGCAGCGTCTTCGCGCACCTTGCCGTTGTCGCGGTAAAAATCGGTCTGGGTGTCGAGCAGGAAGTAGGCGATGTACACCGTCAGCATCAGGAACAGTTCGCGCTGACGCCGGTACACCGCGCAATACGCCCCGCCAAGCAGAAGAACCAGGGTCGGCAAGACGTTGAACAGGGACGTGAAGAACACGCTGAGGTCTTTGACGTACGCAGCCGCCAGCCCCGCGAGCAATAACAGCAGTGATGGCAGGAAATGGCTGAAACGTACAGCGGAAGAACGCGGCAAGGGTAAGCTCCGACCCGTCATAGCGAAGAGATGGCATTGTGCCTGCAAAGTGCGGCCAAGCCCATACAATGTGATCCAGATCACACACGGTCTCTGTAACGGCCGGAAGCTCGACTATCTGAGCGATCCGCAAACAAAAAAACCGCTGCCCCCTAGCGGGAACAGCGGTTTTGGCAGACTGCGGTAGGGCTTAGTAACCCAGTGCGAAGTCTTCTTCCTTCATGTCCATCAGATTGCCAGCGCCCGACAGCATAGTGGCCACGTGCGTACGGGTACGCGGCAGGATGCGCTGGAAGTAGAAGCGCGCGGTTTGCAGCTTGGCGGTGTAGAACGCCTCGTCCGTGGTGCCGGCAGCCAGTTTTTCCGCAGCCAGACGCGCCATGTCCGCCCAGAAGTAGGCCAGGCAGGCATAACCGGAGTACATCAGGTAGTCCACGGAGGCCGCGCCGACTTCTTCGCGATCTTTCATGGCGGCCATACCGACCTTCATGGTCAGCTCGCCCCATTCCTTGTTCAGTGCAGCCAGCGGCGCGACGAATTCCTGAACGGCTTCGTTGCCTTCGTTGGTCTGGCAGAACTTGTGGACGATCTTGGTGAAGCCTTTCAAAGCCTCGCCTTGAGTCATCAGCACTTTACGGCCGAGCAGGTCGAGGGCCTGGATACCGGTGGTGCCTTCGTACAGCATCGAAATGCGGCTGTCGCGAACGTTCTGCTCCATGCCCCACTCGGCGATGAAGCCGTGGCCGCCGTAGATCTGCACGCCGTGGTTAGCGGCTTCGAAGCCGACTTCGGTCATGAACGCTTTGGCGATCGGAGTCATGAACGCCAGCAGTGCGTCGGCCTTCTTCTTCTCTTCTTCATCGACGCCATACTTGACGATGTCGACCTGTTTGGCGGTGAAGTAAACCATCGCGCGGTTGCCCTCGGCGAACGCCTTCATGGTCAACAGCATGCGGCGCACGTCTGGGTGAACGATGATCGGGTCAGCCGCTTTGTCCGGCGCTTTCGGGCCAGTCAGCGAGCGCATTTGCAGGCGATCGCGAGCGTATTTCAGACCGCCCTGGAAGCCGATTTCGGCGTGGGCCAAGCCTTGCAACGCAGTGCCCAGACGAGCGGTGTTCATAAAGGTGAACATGCAGTTCAGGCCTTTGTTCGCCGGGCCGATCAGGTAACCGGTGGCGCCGTCGAAGTTCATCACGCAGGTAGCGTTGCCGTGGATACCCATCTTGTGTTCCAGCGAACCGCAGCTCACTGCGTTGCGCGCGCCGATGGTGCCATCGGCGTTCGGCAGGAATTTCGGCACGATAAACAGCGAGATGCCTTTGGTGCCAGCCGGTGCATCCGGCAGGCGCGCCAGAACGATGTGGACGATGTTGTCGGCCATGTCGTGCTCACCGGCCGAGATGAAGATCTTGGTGCCGGAGACTTTGTAGGAACCGTCGGCCTGAGGCTCGGCCTTGGTGCGCAGCATGCCCAGGTCGGTGCCGCAGTGCGGTTCGGTCAGGCACATGGTGCCGGTCCATTCGCCGGACACCAGTTTGGTCAGATAGGCTTCCTGCTGTTCCGGAGTGCCGTGCTCGGAGATGGTGTTCATCGCGCCGTGCGACAGGCCCGGGTACATGCCCCACGACCAGTTGGCTTCGCCAACCATTTCGCTGACTGCCAGGCCCAACGACTCAGGCAGACCTTGGCCGCCATGCTCAACGTCGTGCGCCAGGCTCGGCCAGCCGCCTTCGACGAATTGCTTGTACGCTTCTTTGAAGCCAGTCGGGGTTTTCACGCCGGACTCGCTCCAGGTGCAGCCTTCCAGATCGCCCACGCGGTTCAGCGGTGCCAGTACCTGCTCACAAAACTTGGCGCCTTCCTCGAGGATGGCGTCAACCATGTCCGGCGTGGCATCTGCGCACGCTGGCAGGCTCTGATAGTGCGCTTCGTAGCCGAGCAGCTCGTCACGAACGAAGCGAATATCACGCAAGGGGGCCTTGTAGTCAGGCATAGCGATAAACCTCTGCTGATGGAACCGGGAATGAACGACCGTGTTGAGTTGTTGTGACGGTCAAACAGTTGTTTGAAACATACGTTTACGCCGAAATCTTGTCAAGCGTGGATCTTTTGCCGTTCGTCATCAGCTTTTCCCAACGCCGGAAACGCAAAATCGCCGCGACTTGAAATAAGCCACAGGCGTTGAAGAAAAGATTAGTTGAGCAAGAAGGACTTAAACGAAAAACGCCGCGACAGGGCGCGGCGTTTCGAGGTTTACAGCAGATTCAGTCAGGCGAAGGTATCAATGATCGTCCCCAGCACTTCGTCGGACGCCTTGGCCACCTTCACACCCAGCTCAGCCTGAGTCTTGCCCTGCGAGAGCTCGACGATATTGCTGGTCAGATCCGACTCCTGTGCGCGATCCACTCCGCGCAGGCGATTGACCTGCACTTCGGACGACTGGCTGGTCACCGAACGTTCGATGGTAGTGTTGGCGATCTGGCTGGCGGCCTGATCTACGCGGTTCTGCCCCGACTGAATCGAGCTCAGCCCTGCATAAAAAGCCGTGTTGCCGGAGATTTCCATAGTCGTGCCCGTCCCTGCAAAGGATCAATGGTCGCCATTGAAGCAGACGCGCCAGCAAAACACCCGTCAAAAACACTAATGGCACAGTGCCTGTTCATAGGCAAAAACTTAGTCGAGCAAATCCAGCTGTAAAAACTCGGCCACCGCTTCGGCGCTCAACGCCTTGAGTTTCGGCACGCGGCCCAGGCACGGCGCGGGGATGCGTTCGGCCAGGGTCGCAAGGTTTTCCTCCAGCCGCGAAGTTTTCGGATCGATGATGTTCGCCACCCACCCCGCCAATTGCAGGCCATCGCGAGCGATCGCCTCGGCGGTCAGCAACGCGTGACTGATGCAGCCCAGCCTTACGCCCACCACCAGAATCACCGGCAGCTTCAGTGCAATCGCCAGATCCGAAATATTGTCCTGATCGGCCAACGGCACCCGCCAGCCACCCGCACCTTCGATCAGGGTGAAATCGGCGTTCATCGCCAGAATCCCGCGCATCGGCACCAGCAGCGATTGCACCGTCAGCGCCACACCTGCTTCGCGCGCCGCCAGATGCGGCGCGATCGCTGGCTCGAACGCGACCGGGTTGACCTGTTGATAAGTCAGTGGCAACGAACATTCGGCCAACAGCGCCAACGCATCAGCGTTGCGCAAGCCTTTGGGCGTGACGTCGCACCCGGAAGCCACCGGTTTGCCCGCCGCTGTGCTCAATCCTGCCGATCGCGCCGCGTGGAGCAATCCGGCAGCAACCGTGGTCTTGCCGACATCGGTGTCGGTTCCGGTGATGAAATAGGCTGCGCTCATAGAGGTTTCTCCAACACGGCGTAGACCACCTGATAGGTTGCCGGCAGCCCTGACGACTGACGGAACCGCTCATACGCTTCGATCAGCCCGAGAATCCGCGCCCGCCCGGTCAAACCGCCCGGCCGGCCGGGATTCAGATTGTGCGCGCCCAGCGCTTTCAGCTCGTGAGTGAGGCTGCGCACATCCGGGTAATGCAACACGTGCGGCCGATTCTCCAGAGCCACGATGCGCATGCCACTGGCAGCACATAACTGTTCATAGCGGGCGAATTCGCGGAAGCGGTTGACGTGCACCAGCCCGTCGACCTGCTGCCAACTTTCACGCAGCTCCGACAGCGTCCCTGTACACAGACTAGCAAACGCAAATATTCCACCCGGTTTCAGCGCACGGAAGGCTTCACCGAGCACCGCTTCGAAGTCGGCGCACCACTGCACCGCGAGGCTGGAGAAAATCAGCTCTAAACTCGCATCCTGCAACGGCAGCCGCTCGGCATCGCCCGCAATGAAATGCTCAGCGCCACCCAACGGCCGTGCGTGATTGAGCATGCCCTCGGCAATGTCCAGCGCGACCCCGCTGCTGCGGGTAAAACGCGAGGCCAGCGCTCGGGTGAAATAGCCAGTCCCGCAACCGAGATCGAGCCACCGCGAGGGCACGAAACCTGCCGGCAAGCGCTCGAGCAACTGCGTGCCGACATCGCGCTGCAATTCGGCGACGCTGTCGTAACTGGCCGCTGCACGAGAAAAAGACGCCGCCACCTGGCGCTTGTCAGGCAAACCACCAGGCAGGACAAGAGATAGGTCAGTCATCAGCGCACTCATGTAGAAACGCCTGGATCGCGCCCGCGACTCCATGCGGGTCCTCCAGCACCAAAGCATGGCTGGCCTGTTCGATCAGGCCAATTTCGATATCCGGCAGCAGCGCAAACAACGCGCCCGCCGCTTCTGCCGGGACCAGAGCGTCCTGCCCGCCGAACAGATGAAACTGCGGCCCGCGAAATGCCTGCAGCGCCTGACGCGTGTCCAGTTGCGCGAGCAGTTCCAGCCCCGCCATCAGCGCGGTCGGCGCGGTGGCCGGCGCGCCACCCAGCAGCAAGCGCGACAAGCCACGGGGGTCAGTTGAGCCTTGCGTACACAACAAAGCGAAACGCTTGAGGGTGGGACGCGGGTCGGCTTGGCAACCGGCAAGAAAGGCATCGAAAGTCTCGGCGGGCATCGCGTTCGGCCACTGTTCATGGGCGACAAACGCAGGGTTGCTCGCCAGCGTCAGCACACCGCAGCACGCCTCGCCGCGGCGTGCCGCCAACTCAGAGGCGAGCATGCCGCCCAGCGACCAGCCACCGAGCCAGACTTCCTGAGCAATGCTTGCATCGAGTTCGTCGAGCCAGTCTTCAACGTTGGCGGAATCCAGCTCCGGCAGCGGCTCGATTTCGACCTGCAAATGTTCGTCGAGGCCACGCAACGCTGCGGCCAGCGGCTCCAGTGGTGATACGCCGAGGCCCCAGCCGGGCAGCAGAATCAGGCGATTACGCATGGCTTGGCTCCAACGACAATCGGGCAAAACAATCCGCCAGTCCTTCCAGCAAGCGTTGCACCTGCGCCTCACTGTGGGCGGCGGTCAGCGTCACCCGCAGTCGCGCACTCCCAGCAGGCACGGTCGGCGGACGGATCGCCGTGACCATCAGCCCGCGCTCGCGCAGCATCTGCGACAACCGCACGGCGCGCGCGGCATCGCCGATCAGGATCGGCTGGATCGGCGTGAAGCTGTCCATCAGCTCCAACCCGATCTGCTCGGCGCCGTGGCGGAACTGGCGGATCAAGGTCCGCAGGTGTTCACGGCGCCAGTGTTCACTGCGCAACAGCTCCAGACTTTTCAGCGTCGCGCAGGCCAGCGCCGGTGGTTGGCTGGTGGTGTAGATGTACGGGCGGGCGAACTGGATCAGGCCTTCGATCAACTCTTCGCTGCCGGCGACAAACGCTCCGGCAGTGCCGAAAGCTTTCCCGAGGGTGCCGACCAGCACCGGCACATCGTCCTGGCTCAAGCCAAAGTGCTCGACGATCCCGCCGCCGTTGGCGCCCAACGGGCCGAAGCCATGAGCGTCATCAACCATCAGCCACGCGCCTTTGGCCTTGGCCTCGCGGGCCAGCGCCGGCAGGTCGGCGATGTCACCGTCCATGCTGAACACGCCGTCGGTGACCACCAAAGTGTTGCCAGTGGCTTTCTCCAGGCGCTTGCCCAGGCTTTCGGCGTCGTTGTGCAGATAACGATTGAAACGCGCGCCGGACAACAGGCCCGCGTCCAGCAATGAAGCGTGATTGAGCCGGTCTTCGAGCACCGTATCGCCCTGCCCGACGAGCGCAGTGACTGCGCCGAGGTTGGCCATGTAACCGGTGGTGAACAGCAGCGCACGCGGCCGTCCGGTCAGATCGGCGAGTGCTTCCTCCAGCGCGTGATGCGGACCACTGTGGCCGATGACCAGATGCGACGCACCACCGCCGACGCCCCAACGCTCAGCGCCGGCGCGCCAGGCTTCGATTACCTGCGGATGATTGGCCAGGCCCAGATAGTCGTTGTTGCAGAACGCGAGCAGCGACTGGCCATCGACCACCACGTGCGGGCCTTGCGGAGACTCGAGCAGCGGGCGCTGGCGGTAGAGGTTTTCGGCCCGGCGGGCAGCAAGGCGTGCGGCGAGATCGAAAGACATGCAGGCCTCGATTTTTCAAATGACACAGATCCTTGTAGGAGTGAGCCTGCTCGCGATAGCGGTCGAACATTCAGCATTGATGTCGGCTGAAACACCGTCATCGCGAGCAGGCTCACTCCTATAGGTTTTGCATTTCAACAGCAGTCAGACGGCGGCGTTATAGAACTGCTCGCTACTCTTCTGCTCCACCAGCGCCTGCTCGATCGCCGCCTGGTGAACCTCATCGGAATGCTCTTTGCGGGCTTCCGGCTGGATACCGAGGCGTGCGAACAACTGCATGTCCTTGTCCGCCTGCGGATTGGCGGTGGTAAGCAGTTTGTCGCCGTAGAAAATCGAGTTGGCGCCGGCAAAAAAGGCCAGGGCCTGCATCTGCTCGTTCATTGCCTCGCGACCGGCCGACAGGCGCACGTGGGATTGCGGCATGAGAATGCGCGCGACGGCGAGCATGCGGATGAAATCGAACGGGTCGATGTCTTCGGCATTTTCCAGCGGCGTGCCGGCGACTTTAACCAGCATGTTGATCGGCACCGACTCCGGGTGCTCCGGCAGGTTGGCCAACTGGATCAGCAGATTGGCGCGATCGTCCAGCGATTCGCCCATGCCGAGAATGCCGCCGGAGCAGATTTTCATCCCCGACTCGCGCACGTAGGCCAGCGTTTGCAGGCGCTCGCTGTAAGTGCGGGTGGTGATAATGCTGCCGTAGAACTCCGGCGAGGTGTCGAGGTTGTGGTTGTAGTAATCAAGGCCGGCCTTGGCCAGCGCTTCGGTCTGCTGCTGATCGAGGCGCCCGAGGGTCATGCAGGTTTCCAGGCCGAGGGCTTTCACGCCTTCAACCATCTTCAACACATACGGCATGTCTTTGGCGGAAGGGTGTTTCCACGCTGCGCCCATGCAGAACCGCGTCGAACCAATGGCTTTGGCCCGGGCAGCCTCTTCGAGGACCTTCTGCACTTCCATCAGTTTTTCTTTTTCCAGACCGGTGTTGTAGTGCCCGGACTGCGGGCAGTACTTGCAGTCTTCCGGGCAGGCGCCGGTCTTGATCGACAGCAGTGTCGAGACCTGCACACGGTTGGCGTTGAAATGTGCGCGGTGCACCGTTTGCGCCTGGAACAGCAAGTCGTTGAATGGCTGTACGAACAGTGCTTTGACTTCGGCCAGAGACCAATCGTGACGCAGGGTGGCGGCAGTGCTCGCGCTCATGGGCAATTCCTTGGTTATGCTTGGCTGGCGCCGGGGAAAACCGAATACCCACAGGCGCTACACGGATGTTCGGCATATTTAAGGAAGAGCGATGCGCTGTCAACCGCAATACCAAGGACAGGTTTACATCTGTTTAAAAAACGTACAGACCTGTTTGCTGTGCGATGAGCCCGCAGAAGCACAAATGCCAATGTGCGAGGCTTGCGAAACCGAGCTGCCCTGGCTCGGCAGCCAGTGCCAGAGCTGCGCTTTGCCACTGGCTGGAGATGGCCTGACCTGCGGTGATTGCGTGCTAGAGCCGCCGGCGTTCGAAAAAGTCGCCGTGCCGTGGCTATATGGCTTTCCGGTGGACAGCCTGATCACGCGCTTTAAACACAACGCGAAATGGCCGTTTGGCCACCTGCTCGCCGACGTTCTCGGCCAATACCTGCAACATCGTTTCGACGAGGATTTGCTCAGGCCTGATGTGCTGCTGCCGGTGCCGCTGGCGAATAAACGGCTGCGTCAACGGGGCTTCAATCAAGCGGCGATGCTCGCGCGCTGGTTGAGTGTTTCGCTGGACCTGCCGTGCGAAGAACAGGTGCTGCGGCGAGTCATCGACACCGATGCCCAGCAGGATCTCGACGCCAAGGCGCGTAAACGCAATCTGCGTAATGCCTTCGCGCTGGCGCCTGAGGCGCAGGTAAGCGGCCGCCATTTCGCGCTGGTTGACGATGTCCTGACCACCGGTGCCACCGCTCAGGCGCTGGCGCGGATGTTGATGAATGCAGGTGCGGCGCGGGTCGATGTGTACTGCCTGGCCCGTACGCCGAAACCTGGAACCTGAGCCCAACACCATCCTTCTGTAGGAGTGAGCCTGCTCGCGATAGCGGTCGAACATTCAACATTGATGCTGGCTGGTCCACCGCTATCGCGAGCAGGCTCACTCCTACAGGTTGTGTGTTCGGCTTGACTCATGCGTTGCAAGTGGCCAACGTCCATTTCATCGCCCGAGCCAGAAGCGTTCTGCCATGTCCCTGCCCTCCCTGCTCTCCCAACACATCGTTCGCCGTCCGCAACGCATCGCCCTGCTGCAACACATCGCCGAGCAGGGCTCGATCACCCGAGCGGCGAAGAGCGCAGGGCTCAGTTACAAGGCGGCGTGGGATGCGATCGATGAGCTGAACAATCTCGCGCAGAAACCCTTGGTCGAGCGCGTGGTAGGCGGCAAGGGTGGTGGTGGCGCCAGACTGTCCAGCGAGGGCGAACGGGTCCTGCGTCTGTATCAGAAATTGCAGGCCTTGCAGGCGCAGGTGCTGGAAGCGGCGGAAGACGTCAGCGATCTCGATCTGCTCGGCAGGCTGATGCTCAGGACCAGCGCGCGCAATCAGCTGCATGGCACCGTCATCGCAATTGAGGCGCAAGGTCGCAATGATTTGATCCGGCTGGAACTGGCCGAAGGTATTTGTCTGGAAGCGCAGATCACCCACGACAGCACCGTGCATCTGGAATTGCAGATCGGCAGCGAAGTGATGGCGCTGATCAAGGCTGGCTGGCTTGAATTGCTCGGCGACGATCAGTCGGCAACGCCCGGACACAATGTCCTGCGCGGCACCATCGAAGCGATCCTCGACGCCGAGGACGGTCCCAGCGAAGTACGGATTTCCCTGCCCAACGGCCACACCCTCTGCGCCTTGGCCGAACCGTTGTACCTGCGCCGCCAGTGCCTGGGCGTCGGCGCTCCGGTGCAGGTGCAATGCGCGCCGTCCAACGTGCTGATCGGCACGCCGCTCTGATTCGCCTCTGCAACGAAAGCGTCATCGACCCGCATTAAGGTGTTGGCCATAAACCAAGCAGGGAGCCTGATGTGAGCCTATTAGAAGAAAACCAATCCACTGATCTGGAAAAAATGGTCGGCCTCAGCCGTCGCGGTTTCATCAGCGCCGGTGCGTTGTGCGGCGCGGCGATGTTTCTTGGCGGCAACCTGTTGACCCGCAGCGTCATGGCCGCCAGCGTCAGCGCCGGCAACAGCCGTCTGCTCGGTTTCGAGAGCATTCCGGCCGCGACCACCGACGCCATCAGCCTGCCCAAGGGTTACAAGTCCTCGGTGCTGATCAGTTGGGGCCAGCCGCTGCACAAGAATGGTCCGGCCTTCGATCCGAGCGGCAATGGCACCGCCGCCGCACAGGAAGTGCAGTTCGGCGACAACAACGACGGCATGAGCCTGTTCGCCTTCCCCGACGACAAGAATCGCGCGTTGATGGCGATCAACAACGAATACACCAACTACCGCTATCTGTATCCCCACGGCGGCATGCCGCAGTCGGCCGAAGACGTGCGCAAGGCGCTGGCCTGTGAAGGTGTGTCGGTGATCGAAGTGCAGCGCAGGAACGGCCAGTGGCAGTTCGTCCAGGGCTCGCGCTACAACCGGCGCATCCACGGTAACTCACCGCTGCGCATCAGTGGTCCGGCCCGCGGCCACGACTTGATGAAAACCGCCGCCGACAAGCACGGCAAGAAAGTTCTCGGCACGTTCCAGAACTGCGCCAACGGCAAGACGCCGTGGGGCACCTATCTGACCTGCGAGGAAAACTTCACCGACTGCTTCGGCAGCAGCAACGCCCAGCAACAGTTCGATGCCGCGCAGAAGCGCTACGGCGTCGTTGCCAGCAGCAAAGACATCAACTGGCACCCCCACGACCCGCGCTTCGACATGGCCAAGAACCCGAACGAACTCAACCGCCACGGCTGGGTGGTCGAGATCGATCCGTTCGACCCGCAATCGACCCCGGTCAAACGCACCGCGCTGGGCCGCTTCAAACATGAAAACGCCGCCCTGGCCGAGACCGATGACGGTCGCGCTGTGGTGTACATGGGCGACGACGAGCGTGGCGAGTTCATCTACAAATTCGTCAGCCGCGACCGCATCAACCACCGCAATCAGAAGGCCAACCGCAACATCCTCGACCACGGCACCTTGTACGTGGCGAAGTTCGATGCCGGTGACGGCAACCCTGACCACCCGAAAGGCCAGGGCCAGTGGATCGAACTGACCCACGGCAAGAATGGCATCGACGCCAGCAGCGGGTTTGCCGATCAGGCCGAAGTGCTGATCCACGCGCGCCTCGCCGCCAGCGTGGTTGGCGCAACACGCATGGACCGCCCGGAGTGGATCGTCGTCAGCCCCAAGGACGGCCAGGTTTATTGCACCCTGACCAACAACGCCAAGCGCGGCGAAGACGGGCAACCGGTGGGCGGGCCGAACCCGCGCGAGAAGAACGTCTATGGGCAGATTCTGCGCTGGCGCACCCACCGCGACGATCACGCCTCCAAGACGTTCGCCTGGGATCTGTTCGTGGTCGCCGGCAACCCGGGCGTGCATGCCGGAACCCCCAAGGGTGGCTCATCCAACATCACCCCGCAGAACATGTTCAACAGCCCCGACGGCCTGGGTTTCGACAAGGCGGGACGCCTGTGGATTCTCACCGACGGCGATTCGAGCAATGCCGGCGACTTCGCCGGGATGGGCAACAACCAAATGCTCTGCGCCGACCCTGCGACCGGTGAGATTCGCCGTTTCATGGTCGGGCCGGTGGGTTGCGAAGTGACCGGGATCAGCTTCTCGCCGGATCAGAAAACCCTGTTTGTCGGGATTCAGCATCCGGGCGAGAACGGCGGTTCGACCTTCCCGGAGCACCTGCCCAATGGCAAGCCGCGGTCTTCGGTGATGGCAATTACCCGCGAGGATGGCGGGATCGTCGGCGCCTGATAAACCGCTTTCGCGAGCAGGCTCGCTCCCACAGAGGATCGCATTTCAATGTGGGAGCGAGCCTGCTCGCGAATAGGCCAGACCAGACACCAACCACCTTCGCGCCGCCATCTGCGCTACCATGCCGAGCCGGACGCAGCAGCCTGCTGCGCGCAGGAGTCAGCATGGCCCACCCGTTTGAAACCCTCACCCCCGATCTTGTCCTGGATGCCGTTGAAAGCATCGGTTTCCTCAGTGACGCGCGCATTCTGGCGCTCAACAGCTACGAAAACCGTGTCTATCAGGTCGGTATCGAAGACTCCGAGCCGCTGATCGCCAAGTTCTACCGTCCGCAGCGCTGGACCAACGAGGCCATCCTCGAGGAACACCAGTTCACCTTCGAACTGGCCGACATCGACATCCCTGTGGTGGCGCCGCTGATCCACAACGGCGAAACCCTGCATGAGCACGCGGGTTTCCGCTTCACCCTGTTTCCGCGCCGGGGTGGGCGCGCGCCGGAGCCGGGCAACCTTGATCAGCTGTATCGCCTCGGCCAGTTGCTCGGGCGCATGCATGCGGTGGGCGGCACCAAGCCGTTCAAGCACCGCGAAGCCCTCGCCGTGGAGAACTTCGGCCATGCTTCGCTGAACACCCTGCTCGAAGGCAACTTCATCCCCAAAAGTTTGCTGCCGGCGTACGAGTCGGTTGCCCGCGACCTGCTCAAACGCGTGGAAGATGTCTACGCCGCCACGCCGCATCAGAACATTCGCATGCACGGCGATTGTCACCCCGGCAACATGATGTGCCGCGACGAGATGTTCCACATCGTCGACCTCGATGACTGCCGCATGGGCCCGGCGGTGCAGGACATCTGGATGATGCTCGCCGGCGATCGCCAGGAGTGCCTGGGGCAGTTGTCGGAATTGATGGACGGCTACAACGAATTCCACGATTTCGACCCGCGCGAACTGGCACTGATCGAACCGCTGCGCGCCCTGCGCCTGATGCACTACAGCGCCTGGCTGGCCCGGCGCTGGGATGACCCGGCGTTCCCGCACAGCTTTCCGTGGTTTGGCACGGAGCGGTATTGGGGCGACCAGGTGCTGGCCTTGCGTGAACAGTTGTCGGCGCTCAATGAAGAGCCGCTGAAACTTTTCTGATTCACCCCGCCCCCTGTAGGAGTGAGCCTGCTCGCGATAGCGTCGGGTCAGCCAACATCAATGTTGAATGTCCGTTCGCTATCGCGAGCAGGCTCACTCCTACATTTGTCCGGTGTTCACAAATTCACAACTCACTTGCAGACAAATCTCCTTACAATCCCCTCTTTGTCAGTTGCCTGAGCAAGGATTCTGCATGCAAGCCGCCAACCCGCGTCGCGGGTACATTCTGGGCCTGAGCGCCTACATCATCTGGGGCCTGTTCCCGATCTATTTCAAAGCCATCGCCGGAGTCCCGGCCGTCGAGATCATCATCCATCGGGTGCTGTGGTCGGCGTTGTTCGGTGCGTTGCTGCTGATGGTGTGGAAACACCCGGGCTGGCTGCGCGAGCTGCTCGACAACCCCAAGCGCCTGGCCATTCTGGCCTTGAGCGGCACGCTGATCGCGGCCAACTGGCTGACCTACGTCTGGTCGGTGAACAACGGCCGCATGCTTGAGGCGAGTCTGGGTTACTACATCAATCCGCTGGTCAACGTGCTGCTGGGCATGGTGATTCTCGGTGAGCGGCTGCGGCGCATGCAGTGGGTCGCGGTCGGGCTGGCTGCCATCGGTGTTGCGCAGCAGGTATGGCAGGTGGGCAGTCTGCCGTGGGTGTCGCTGGCACTGGCGCTGACCTTCGGTTTTTACGGCTTGATCCGTAAACAGGCGCCGGTCAAGGCGTTGCCGGGGTTGGTCGTGGAAACCTGGATGCTGGTGCCGATAGCGATTGCCTGGTTGCTGTTCAACCAGACGGCGACTAGCGTGCAGCCTGCCTTCTGGACTACGTCCGAGGCGTGGTGGCTGGTGGCCGCCGGCCCGGTCACGCTGGTACCGCTGGTATGTTTCAACGCCGCCACCCGCCATCTGCCCTACACCACCATTGGCTTCCTGCAATACATCGCGCCGACCCTGGTGCTGCTGCAAGCTGTGCTGCTGTTTGGCGAGCATTTGTCGTCCAGCACGCTGGTCGCGTTCATGTTTATCTGGGCCGGTCTGGCGGTTTATAGCGTTGATGCGTGGATAAGTCTGCGCCGGCGCGCCTGATCAAAAAACGCACAAACCTCCACAGGCCACGGTTACCGTGGCCTGCATCGTTCCTTCCCAAGCTTATCCACAGCGTGATCCCCGCCGTTTGTGCGCAAGTCACTGAATGTTGGCGTTTTTTTGATCAACGGGCGCAAAGTCACGGCCGGCGTGGCGTGGCGGTCTGTCTCTACAGGTTATCCACAGGCAGGTGCACGTTAAACCTGAATAACCTTCGCAGCGCTTAAACCTCTGTGCGTAACACCAGTTCGACCATCAGATCGTCAGCCAGGGTTTCCAGGCGCGCCTGCAACACATCCAGCGACAGGGTCAGCGGCACCGCCAGAATCGCCTCGGCGTGAAACAGCGGCTCGCTGCTCATTGGCGCCGGGCGCACCTCCGTCACCAGCCGTTCCAGATTCACGCCCTGCTCGCTCAACAGCCGGGTGATATCGCGGACAATACCCGGGCGATCATTACCGACCAGTTCCATGGCGATCGGTTTCCACGTGCAGGACTGCTCGACACCGCTTTCGGCAATCAACACACGAATGCCATGCGCCGACAACGCTTGCAAGGCATCGACCAATTCGTCGTAAGCCTCCGCCGGCACGCCCACGCGCAGGATCCCGGCGAACTGCCCGGCCATCCGTGACATGCGACTTTCCAGCCAGTTGCCGCCGTGCTCGGCGATGCATTGGGCGATGCGCTCGACCTGCCCGGGCTTGTCCGGAGCGAAAACGGTGAGTACGAGATGGTCCATGGCGCAGCCCTCTTGTCATGACTTTTGTTATCGAAGGGCAAGTATAGGCAAGAGGATTGGTCTGGATGGGCCAACCGCTGCGCAGAATCTGTGGCGAGGCAGCCTGAGCAGCATTTATGTGTACAACTTTCGATATTTAGCTGGAACAATCCAATGCTTTTTTGAGAACATCCCGTTCCGCGACGTGACCGCAATGCGTCATGAGGTCGCAGAACGACGTAATTAGTCTGATTTTCACAAGCGCAACTCATCATGTAGTATGCCGCAGCGCGCACTACATAACGCTGGATCGATGTCTGCCCAAGGCCCTTCGCAACCCTGAAAGCCCCGTCAGCAAGGCCTCCAAGCCGTTGATTGGTCCTAGCCCAGCCGCCAGCAATGGCATGTACTGGTCGGCAGGTTTGTGGTTTAAATGGCCAGAAGCTTCATTGTTAAATTGACGAGCTGAAAAGCGAAATAGCTGAGCAGAGTGAGGCAAGCAATGACTGAACACGTTCAAGTCGGTGGCCTGCAGGTCGCCAAAGTCCTGTTCGACTTCGTGAACAACGAAGCCATTCCCGGTACCGGCCTCACCGCCGAACAATTCTGGGAAGGTGCCGACAAGGTCATTCACGACCTGGCGCCGAAGAACAAAGCCCTACTCGCCAAACGCGATGACTTCCAGGCGCGCATCGATGCCTGGCATCAGCAGCATGCCGGCCAGGCGCACGACGCCGTGGCCTACAAAGCTCTCCTGCAAGAGATCGGTTATCTGCTGCCAGAAGCGGCTGATTTCCAGGCCACGACGCAAAACGTCGATGATGAAATCGCCCGTACCGCCGGACCGCAACTGGTCGTGCCGGTGATGAATGCGCGCTTCGCCCTCAATGCCTCGAACGCCCGCTGGGGTTCGCTGTACGACGCGCTCTACGGCACCGACGCGATCAGCGAAGACGGCGGCGCGGAAAAAGGCAAAGGCTACAACAAGGTGCGTGGCGACAAAGTCATCGCCTTCGCCCGCGCCTTCCTCGACGAAGCCGCCCCCCTGGCCGCTGGCTCCCACGTCGATTCGACTGGCTACAAGATCGCTGACGGCAAGCTCGTCGTGACGCTGAAGGGCGGCAGCAACAGCGGCCTGCGCGATGATGCTCAACTGATCGGCTTCCAGGGCGACGCCAACGCGCCGATCGCGGTGCTGCTCAAGCACAACGGCCTGCACTTCGAAATCCAGATCGACGGCAGCACTCCGGTCGGCCAGACCGATGCCGCCGGCGTCAAAGACATCCTCATGGAAGCGGCGCTGACCACGATCATGGACTGCGAAGACTCCGTGGCCGCCGTCGATGCCGACGACAAAGTGGTGATCTACCGCAACTGGCTCGGCCTGATGAAAGGCGATCTGTCGGAAGAAGTCGCCAAGGGCGGCCAGACCTTCACCCGCACCATGAACCCGGATCGCACCTACACCGCGCCGAATGGCGGTGAAGTGACGCTGCACGGCCGTTCGCTGTTGTTCGTGCGCAACGTCGGTCACCTGATGACCATCGACGCGATCCTCGACAGTCAAGGCAACGAAGTACCGGAAGGTATCCTCGACGGTCTGGTGACTTGCCTGGCGGCGATGCACAACCTCAATGGCAACACTTCGCGGCGCAACACCCGCACCGGTTCGGTGTACATCGTCAAACCGAAGATGCACGGCCCGGAAGAAGCGGCGTTCACCAACGAGCTGTTCGGGCGTATCGAAGATGTCCTGCGCCTGCCGCGCAACACCCTGAAAGTCGGGATCATGGACGAGGAGCGCCGCACCACGGTCAACCTCAAGGCTTGCATCAAGGCCGCCAGCGAGCGCGTGGTGTTTATCAACACCGGTTTCCTCGACCGCACCGGCGACGAAATCCACACCTCCATGGAAGCCGGCCCGGTGGTGCGCAAGGCTGACATGAAGGCCGAGAAGTGGATCGGCGCCTACGAAAACTGGAACGTCGATATCGGTCTGAGCACCGGCCTGCAAGGTCGTGCGCAAATCGGTAAGGGCATGTGGGCGATGCCGGATCTGATGGCCGCGATGCTCGAACAGAAAATCGCTCACCCGCTGGCCGGCGCCAACACTGCCTGGGTGCCGTCGCCGACCGCCGCTGCGCTGCACGCGCTGCACTACCACAAGGTCGACGTGTTCGCGCGTCAGGCCGAACTGGCCAAACGTGCCCGCGCCTCGGTGGACGACATTCTGACCATCCCGCTGGCGGTCAACCCGAGCTGGACGCCGGAGCAGATCAAGAACGAACTGGACAACAACGCCCAGGGCATTCTCGGTTACGTGGTGCGCTGGATCGACCAGGGTGTCGGCTGCTCGAAAGTGCCGGACATCAACGACGTCGGCCTGATGGAAGACCGTGCGACGTTGCGTATCTCCAGCCAGCACATCGCCAACTGGCTGCGCCACGGTATCGTCACCCAAGAGCAAGTGATGGAAAGCCTCAAGCGCATGGCGCCGGTGGTCGACCGCCAGAACGCCAACGACCCGCTGTATCGCCCGCTGGCACCGGACTTCGACAGCAACATCGCCTTCCAGGCGGCGGTCGAACTGGTGATCGAAGGCACCAAACAGCCCAATGGCTACACCGAGCCGGTGCTGCACCGTCGTCGTCGCGAGTTCAAGGCCAAGAATGGTCTGTAACTTGGGTTGATGGCTGAAATGAAAAAGGCCCTGATCGAGAGATCAGGGCCTTTTTTGTTTATGTGCTCGGCGTCGGCTTGGCGTAGACGGCGAGATCGAAACCCTCACCCCAGCCCTCTCCCAGAGGGAGAGGGAGCCGACCGAGTCGTCTTGCGCCATGCATCGACCTGAAAGATCGATGTCGATTATGCATTCGGTTGTGGACGTTCAGGTCAATGAAAGCCTCGAATTCTCCACAATCGGTCCCCTCTCCCTCTGGGAGAGGGCCAGGGTGAGGGGCTTCTAGGGCTCAATGCCCAATTCGTGTTTGACCAGCCCAAGCAGCTTCCCCGTATCAATCGGCTTGAGCAGAAAATCCACCACGCTCAGATGCATCGCCTCGATCGCGTCTTTCACGTCGGCATCGCCGGAGACAATGATGATCGGCATCGCCGCGCGCACCGATTCGCGCACCTGGCGGATCAGGTCGAGGCCATCGACATTGCCCATGCGCAGATCGGTAATCACCAGCCCGATCGAGGGCTTTTGCTCAAGCATTTTCAGCGCGGTTTCACCGCTGGCTGCGGTCATGCAATGAATGCCATCGAGCGCGAGAATCTCCGACAACAGCTCGCGGGCATCCTTGTCGTCGTCGACGATCAGGACACGCTGCGGCGGCAGATCGGGTTCGAGCATTACTGCGCTGAGCGCTTCACGCTCGGCGTCGCTCAAAATATCGTGGTCGGACATGGCGCTCTCTAAATGTTCAATCAATCCCTGGCAAGTCGTCAGACATCGCCGGACAGCGCTTCAATGTGCACTTCGTCGGATTTTTTTCCAAGGGGCTACGACGAGCTTTTCCGAGCTTTTGCGTAGGTTATTTCCGAAAATCGGCCGATGGTGGCAAAACCTAGACTTACGTCCAATGGGCACCCTGCCCGTCGGGGTCGACCATGGCCGCAACGATCCGACAACAACAATTCGAAAAAGACTGCGGTAATGGTTATGAGCAAAGCGGACGCCTTCACCCAGGCAGGGAAAACCGCGGTTTTGCAGAATATTCAGGGCACCCTGCAATTCCTTCAGCGCTTCCCGCCCTTCAATCAGATGGAACACGCCCACCTCGCCTATCTGGTGGAGCAATGTCAGCTGCGTTTTTTTGCCCAGGGCGAGAGCATCATCAAACCGGCCGACGGCCCGGTCGAACACTTTCATATCGTCAAACAGGGTCGGGTGGTCGGCGAACGCCAGCACATCACCAGGCCCGGCACCGAGACCACGTTCGAAATCACCACCGGCGAATGCTTTCCGCTGGCTGCGCTGCTCGGTGAGCGCGCCACCCGCACCGAACATCTGGCGGGCGAAGACACCTTCTGCCTGCAACTGAACAAACTGGCGTTCATCAAACTGTTCGCCCTCTCCAGCACCTTCCGCGACTTCGCCCTGCGCGGAGTCAGCAGCCTGCTCGATCAGGTCAACCAGCAAGTCCAGCAAAAAGCCGTGGAGACCCTGGGCACCCAGTACTCGCTGAACACCCGCCTCGGTGAACTGGCGATGCGTCATCCGGTGACCTGCAGCGCCGACACTCCACTGCGTGAAGCGGTGAAGCTGATGCACGAGCAACAGGTCGGCAGCATCGTCGCGGTGGATGAGCAGAAGGTGCCGCTGGGGATTTTTACCCTGCGCGATTTGCGCCATGTGGTGGCCGAAGGTGTCGGCGATTTCAGCGACGCCATCGAACAGCACATGACCCGATCGCCGTTTTATCTGTCGCCGGATCACAGCGCATTCGATGCGGCGATCGCCATGACCGAGCGGCATATCGCGCATGTGTGTCTGGTCAAGGATCAGCGCCTGTGCGGGGTGGTTTCCGAGCGTGATCTGTTCTCCCTGCAACGGGTCGATCTGGTGCACCTGGCGCGAACCATCCGCAGTGCTCAGCGAGTCGAGCAACTGGTGACCCTGCGCGGCGAGATCGGTCAACTGGTCGAACGCATGCTCGCTCACGGCGCGTCGTCGACGCAGATCACCCACATCATTACGTTGCTCAACGATCACACGGTGTGCCGGGTCATCGAACTGACCCTGGCCGAGAAAGGCGACCCCGGCGTGCCGTTCAGTTGGCTGTGTTTCGGCAGCGAAGGCCGGCGCGAGCAGACGCTGCACACCGATCAGGACAACGGCATTCTCTTCGACGCTCGCGATGCGGCGCACGCGGCGGAAATTCGCGGCAAGCTGCTGCCGATCGCCCAGCAGATCAATCAGATCCTGGCGCAGTGTGGCTTCACTCTATGCAAGGGCAACATCATGGCCGGCAATCCCGAGCTGTGTCTGTCGCGGGCCGAGTGGGCGCGACGCTTTGCGGCGTTCATCCGCGAAGCCACGCCGGAGAATCTGCTCGGCTCGAGCATTTATTTCGACCTGCGGGTGGTCTGGGGCGATGAGCAAGGCTGCGAGCAATTGCGCCGGGGCATTCTCGATCAGGTCGGTGACAACCGTTTGTTCCAGCGCATGCTGGCCGAGAACGCGTTGCGTAATCGCCCTCCCGTTGGGCGTTTCCGGGAATTTGTGCTGGCACGCAAGAACGGCGAGAAGGCTACGCTGGATCTGAAAATCCAGGGCCTGACGCCATTCGTCGACGGCGCCCGTCTGCTGGCGCTGGCCAACGGCATCGACGCCAACAACACCCTCGAACGCTTCCGCCAATTGGTCGATAAACAAGTCATCGAACCGCTCGACGGCGCGGCGTATGAAGAGGCCTATCACTTCATTCAGCAAACGCGGATGCAGCAGCACCAGCTCCAGACCCGGGAGAACCAGCCGTACTCCAACCGCGTCGATCCCGACAGCCTCAATCACCTCGACCGACGCATCCTGCGCGAATCCCTGCGGCAGGCGCAGCGACTGCAAAGCAGCCTGACCTTGCGGTATCAGCTATGAGCCTGTTTTCCTGGCTGCGCCCGGCCAGTCCCGTAGTGCCGGCCGCGTTTGCGCCGCGACTGGCGCAATTGCCGAGCATCACCGAGCTGAGCGAATGCAGCCTGCGCGAGCAGCGCTGGGTGGTGCTGGACCTGGAAACCACCGGCCTCAACCTCAACAAGGACCGGGTGTTGTCGATCGGCGCCGTGGCAATCGAGGATGGCGCAATCGATTTTCGCCAGCAGTTCGAAAGGACCCTGCAATGTCGGGAATTGAAGCTCAGCCCCAGCGTGCTGATTCATGGCCTCGGGCCAAATGCGATCGCCGCAGGCAGCAACCCGGCCGAAGCGTTGCTGGAGTTGCTGGAATTTGTCGGCGACAGCCCGGTGCTGGCGTTTCATGCGCCGTTCGATCAGCACATGCTCGGGCGTGCGCTCAAGGAGCATCTGGGGCACAAGCTGCAACATGTGTTTCTGGATGTGGCGGATCTCGCCCCGCTGCTGTGTCCGCAGGCGCAGATTCGCGAGGCGGGGCTGGATGAGTGGATCGAGTGGTTCCGGCTTGAAGTGTTCGAACGGCATAACGCGAGTGCCGATGCGCTGGCCACGGCGGAACTGGCATTGATTCTGTTCAGCAGGGCGCGGGCGCAGCAGATATACAGTCCATTGAATCTGCAACAGCGGTTGAGTCAGTGGAAGCGAAGGCAGCAGGCGCCTTCTTTTTAGAAGCACCCTCACCCCAGCCCTCTCCCAGAGGGAGAGGGAGCCGACCGAAGTGTCTCGGGCTTTTCATTTACCTGAGAAATCGAGTCGATTATGGATTCACTGAAGATCGCTCAGGTCGGTGTACCTCCAGAATATCCCCCAATCAGTCCCCTCTCCTTCCGGGAGAGGGCTAGGGTGAGGGTCTGCCCTTGATTCACCACCTGACCAGTGGCCAATTGCTAACCATTCCCACCTCTGCCAGAATCGCGAACTATTCTCGTTAGTTAACATTTCCCAATCGGTGATGTCCGGTGTCGTCAGTGCCCAACCCCCACAGTGAGCTCGTCGGTGCGATGTATCGCGACCATCGCGGTTGGCTGCTGGCGTGGTTGCGGCGCAATGTGGCGTGTCCGCAGCGCGCCGAAGACTTGAGTCAGGACACTTTTGTACGCCTGCTCAACCGCGGCGAATTGCTGACGCCGCGCGAGCCGCGAGCGTTTCTGGTGGCGATCGCCAAAGGCCTGTTGTTCGACTACTTCCGCCGCGCCGCACTGGAACAGGCCTATCTCACCGAACTGATGCTGATCCCCGAGGGCGAACAGCCATCGGTGGAAGAACAGCAAATGATCCTCGACGACCTCAAGGCCATCGATCGCCTGCTCGGCAAGCTGTCGACCAAGGCGCGCGCAGCGTTTCTGTATAACCGCCTCGACGGCCTAAGCCACGCCGAGATCGCAGGCAAACTCGGCGTCTCGGTGCCGCGCGTGCGCCAGTATCTGGCCCAAGGCCTGCGCCAGTGTTATATCGCTCTTTACGGTGAGCCGACATGACCGCGGCCAGTTCGCGCCCGGTGCCGGCCCATGTGCTGGACGCGGCGATTGCCTGGCAATTGACCCTCGATTCGAGCACCGCGCTGGAACGCGAGGAGTTCGCCAAATGGCACGCGGCCCATGAAGAACACGCCCGCGCCTGGCGCCAGTTGGGCATGCTCGATCAGCGTTTCAGCGTCGCCAAGGGTCCGGCGCGCAGTGCGTTGCTGCAATCGCGCGAAGGCATTCGCCGGCGCGTGCGCAAACTCGGCAGCGGGCTGGCCAGTGTCGTGGCGGTGATCGGTCTGGGCCTGTTCGTGAGTGAGCGCTATCTGCCGCTTGATTACTGGCTCGCCGATCAGCGCACCGCCACCGGCGAACAGCGCACCGTGCGCCTGTCCGACGGCACCCTGCTCAACCTCAATACTCACAGCGCGGTCGACGTACGCTTCGATGACCAGCGCCGTTTGATCGTGCTGCAGGAAGGCGAAATCCTCGTCGAAACCGGGCATGGCGATGCGCGGCCCTTTATCGTCGAAACCCGCGAAGGCAGCATGCGCGCGCTGGGCACGCGGTTTCTGGTCAAGCGCGAGGATGACGGCACGCGCCTGAGCGTATTGCAGTCGGCGGTCGCGGCCCATGCCCAGGCGAACCCGCAAGAACAGATTCTGCGCGAGGGCCAGCAGGTGCTGCTGCGCAGTGACGGGCTTAGCTCGATTGCCGCCCTCGCCCCCGGCGCCGATGCCTGGACGCGCGGCATGCTGGTGGTGGACAACGCGCGACTGGGCGATCTGGTGCATGAGCTGGGGCGCTACCGCCGCGGGCATCTCGGCGTGGCGCCGGAGGTGGCCGATCTGCGCATTACCGGCAGCTTTCCGTTGCACGACACCGACAAGGCGCTGAATGCATTGCTGCCGACCCTGCCTGTGCAGATCGAGCGGCATACGCCGTATTGGGTCACCGTGGCGAAGGCTGAGGTTAAACCTTAAAAATTCGCCGTCTGTGAAAGGGCTATCGCGAGCAGGCTCACTCCTACAGTTGGAATGCGTTCCCTTGTAGGAGCGAGCCTGCTCGCGAAGGCGCCATCAGCCGCACAACCATTTCCTGCAAAAAAAAAAGAATTTCACCCAGCCCTATCACTTTTCGATTTTCATCCGGCACACAGGCAATTGAGAAATATTTCCATTCAGGAGCCGCCGTATGTCCCGTTCGCCAGACACCTTGTTGCGCCCCAGTCTGCTGGCTTTTGCCATCGCTTTCGGCACGCCGTTGATCAGCACTGCGTTGCTCGCCGCTGAACAAGCGGCCAGCGTGCGCGCCTACAACCTGCCAGCGGCGCCGCTGTCGACCACGCTGAACCAGATCGCCAGCCAGGGCGGCCTCGCCCTGTCGCTCGATCCGGCACTGGCAGCAGGCAAGACCTCGGCGCCGGTCAACGGCCAGTACGACGCCGCCGGCGCCCTGCGCGCGGCTCTGCGCGGCAGCGGTCTGCAACTGGAGCAAAGCAGCGCCGGCACCTACACCCTGGTGGCGGTGCCTGAGGGCACGCTGGCCCTGCCGGAAACCTCGGTCATCGGCGTGGAAAATCTCGAAAGCGCCTGGGGCCCGGTGGAGGGCTACACCGCGACCCGCACCGCCGCCGGCACCAAGACCGACACCGCACTGGTCGAAGCACCGCGTTCGATCTCGGTGGCGACCCGTCAGCAGATGGACGATCGCAGCGTGCACAGCCTCGATGACGCGGTGCGCTACATGCCGGGCATCACCGCCAGCAGCTACGGCAGCGACACCCGCGCCGACTGGCTGCGCGTACGCGGTTTCGAGCCGACCCAGTTCCTCGATGGCCTGCCGCTGCCAAAAGGCGTGTACGCCAACCCGAAACAGGAAACCTGGAACCTCGACCGCCTCGCCCTGCTTCGTGGCCCGGCCTCGTCGGTGTACGGCCAGACCCCGCCGGGCGGTTTGCTCGACATGGTCAGCCGCCGCCCGAGTGCCGAGGCCAGCAGTGAAGTCCAGCTGCAATACGGCAGCGACAACCATCGCCAGATCAACTTCGCCAGCACCGGCAAAATCGACGACGCCGGGCAGTTTCTCTACGGCCTCAGCGGCGTGGTGCGCGACAGCGGCACGCAGGTCGACCACGTCGACAACAAGCGCTACAACATTGCGCCGAGCCTGACCTGGAACATCGACGACGACACCCGATTCACCCTGCTGAGCCAGTTCACCCGTGACGACACGGGCATCACCAGCCAGTTTCTGCCGATCCAGGGCACGAAGATCAATTCGCCGTTCGGCGACATTTCCCATCACAAGAATCTCGGCGATCCGGATTGGGAATACTACGACCGCACCTACTATGCGCTGGGCTACGCCTTCGAACATCGGCTGAACGATGTCTGGCAGTTCAAGCAGAACCTGCGCTATACCAAGTCGGACCTGTCGTTCCAGTCGCTGACGCCCGGCTCCTACCCGTTCACCACCGTGGATGAACAGGGCAACGTCGGCCGCACCAGCACCAGCGTCGATGAAGACATCAGCCAGTTTGCCGTGGACAACAACTTCCAGGCCGACTTCGCCACCGGTGATATCCGCCACACCTTGCTGCTGGGTCTGGATCACCAGCGCAACAACACCAACTACACCTCGATTTTCGGTGATGGCCTGCCGACCAACGTGATCACGCCGATCTACGGCCAGCCGATCGTACGTCCGGCGCGCTCCACTGCGTTTTACGACTACAACCAGAAGACCTATCAGACCGGCCTCTACGTGCAGGATCAGATGGCCCTAGATCAGTGGCGTCTGACTCTCGGCGGTCGTGAAGACTGGGTGCACACCAGCACCAAGTTCATCAACCAGAACGATGCGACCAATACCCAGCGCGACAAAAAATTCAGCGGCAATGCGGCGCTCAGCTACGTCTTCGACAACGGCTTCGTGCCGTACCTGTCCTACGCCGAATCCTTCCAGCCGACCACGGGCGCCGATGTCACCTCAACCGGCTCGCTCAAGCCGACCGAAGGCAAGCAGTGGGAACTGGGCATCAAATACCAGCCGCCGGGCAGCAAGACCCTGCTGACCGCCGCCGTGTATGACCTGACCCAGAAGAATGTCGCGGTGAGCACCTTCGTCAACAACGTCTCGGTGACCAGTCAAACGGGTGAAGTGAAGGTCAAAGGTCTGGAACTCGAAGCCGTGTCCGATGTGACCGATAACCTCAAGGTCATCGCCGCCTACACCCTGGCCAAGTCCGAAGTGCAGAAAGGCGTCGACAAGGGCAACCGCCTGCAACTGATGCCCAACCAGCAAGCCTCGCTGTGGACCGACTACACCTGGCACAGCGGCGTGCTTGACGGTTTCGGTGTGGGTGCCGGCGTGCGTTACACCGGCAACACCTACGGCGACAAGGCCAACACCTGGCTGGGCAAGGCCGATGCCTATACCGTGTTCGACGCCAGCGTACATTATGATCTGGGCCGTCTGGACAACAGCCTCAAAGGTGCGTCGCTGGCAGTGAACGCGACCAACCTGTTCGACAAGGACTACATTTCCACCTGCGACAGCTTCTACTGCTACTACGGCGACCAGCGCAGCGTCGTCGCCAGCGCCACTTACAAGTGGTAAGCCGGTGAGCTGAAACAGGCCCTGTTCCCAGGCCGTCCGCAGCGGGCGGCTTTGGTGTTTTTGAAGGTCATGCAATGAAAAGTAAAACCATCCGCCGCTGGTCGTTCATCCACACCTGGACCAGCCTGATCTGCACGGTGTTTCTACTGATGCTGGCACTGACCGGTCTGCCGCTGATTTTCAGCCACGAGATCGATCATCTGCTGGGCAACGCCCCGGAGCTGCGCGAGATGCCGGCCGACACGCCGCAACTCAACCTGCAGCAACTGGTCGACGCCGCGCAGAAACATCGCCCGGGCGAAGTCATGCAGTACTTCGGCTATGACGACGAGGACCCGAATGCGGCGTTCGCGATCATGGCGAAAACTGCCGACACCGAGCCGAACGCTTCGCACACCTTCATGCTCGACGCACGCACTGGCGAAGCGCTGGAAACCCCGTCGGCCAACGGTGGTTTGATGCTGTTCATCCTGCGCCTGCACGTCGACATGTTTGCCGGGCTGCCGGGCAAGCTGCTGCTGGCGTTCATGGGGCTGCTGTTCGTCGTGGCCATCGTCTCCGGCACGGTGCTGTACCTGCCGTTCATGCGCCGCTTGAAATTCGGCACCGTGCGCCAGGACAAGTCGACCAGGTTGCGCTGGCTCGATCTGCACAATCTGATTGGCGTCGTGACCCTGACCTGGTGCCTGGTGGTGGGCGTGACGGGAGTGATCAGCGCCTGCGCCGATCTGCTGATTGCCGCCTGGCGCAACGACGCACTGACCACCCTGATCGCACCGTATCGCGACGCACCGCCGCTGACGCAACTGGCCCCGGCCACGCGCTTGCTCGACATCGCCGAGCAAGTCGCCCCGGGGATGAAGCCGGATTTCATCGCCTTCCCCGGCACACGCTTTTCCAGCGAGCATCATTACTCGGTGTTCATGAAGGGCGGCACGCACCTGACCTCGCACCTGCTGACACCGGTGCTGATCGATGCCACGACCTTGCAGGTCACCGCCGTGGCCGAACGGCCGTGGTACATGGACGCCATGGGCATGTCGCAGCCACTGCATTTTGGTGACTACGGCGGCATGCCGATGAAGATTCTCTGGGCGACGCTGGATGTGCTGACGATCATCGTTCTGGCCAGTGGTGTGTATCTGTGGGTGGTGCGGCGCAAGGCGACCAGGCCTGTGCTGGAAACGGCGGAGGCCTCGGCATGAAGCCGCGTCAGTCGAGTTTCTGGAAAGTCTTCAGCACGCCGATCGTCATCGCCCTGCTCAGTGCGGCAGGGCTGTTTGCGGCATTGCTGGGGGACGGGATCTGGGATGCGTTGAGCTGGGTCGGGCTTGGTGTGCCCGCGGTTTTGGCCATAAAGGGATTAATGCGGCGAAGCTGAAATCCTTGTAGGAGCTGCGGAACGCTGCGATCTTTTGCTTTCAAAAGCAGAATCAAGATCAAAAGATCGCAGCGTTCCGCAGCTCCTACGGCTAATCTCCTGCTCTTCGCCGACCACCGAGGTTCATCCATGTCCGCCCCCAGCATGACCCTGTACCACAACATCCTGTCGCCCTTCGTCCGCAAGGTCATGGTGCTGCTGCACGAAACCGGTCAACAGGATCGTGTCGCGCTGCAGGACTGTGTGCTCAGCCCGGTCAGCCCGAACACGGCGCTGATCGCCGACAACCCGTTGAGCAAAATCCCCGCCCTGCGCCTGGCCGACGGCAATGTCATCCATGACAGCCGCGTCATCCTTGAGTACCTCGACCAGCAGCATGTCGGCAATCCGCTGATCCCCCGCGAAGGCGCGGCGCGCTGGCGGCGGTTGACCCTGGCGTCGATGGCCGACGGCATCATGGATGCCTCGGTGATGGTGCGTTATGAAACCGTCCTGCGCCCGGTGGAAAAACACTGGGACGAATGGCTCGACGCCCAGCGCGACAAGATCCGCCGCGCCCTCGCCGTACTGGAGAGCGAGGCGATTGCCGAGCTGACCAGCCATTTCGATGTTGCGGCGATCAGCGTGGCCTGCGCATTGGGCTATCTGGACCTGCGCTTCCCGGACATGGACTGGCGCGCGGCCAACCCGCAACTGGCCAACTGGTATTTCGAAGTGAGTCAGCGGCCGTCCATGCTGGCGACAACGCCCAAGCCTTAAAGCTGCGCTGCCTGTTCCGGCCTCTTCGCGAGCAGGCTCGCTCCCACAGGATGGATGCCATACCCGAATCCCTTGTGGGAGCGAGCCTGCTCGCGAATGCACCACCTCGGTTCTGGCGGCAGCGCTGCAAAAATCAGCGTCAGCAACACCGCTACTTCCCTGCGCTCAGCTCTCAACCCGCTCATCGCATCGCCTCCACATCAAACTCCAGCGGCTTGGCCGACTTCGCGCCAATCCCGTACCAGTCCAGTTTGCGCGTCAGCACCATGAACACCCCGAGCAGACCGAACAGCATCAGCGAGCCCATCAGCAGCGCGTAATCCTCGGCGCTGAGCAAGCCGTACAACAGGCCATACAACGCCGCCAGCCCGGCCGAAAAACTCAATCCATGCCGCGCACTGCGCAACACGTGGCTGACGTAGAAACCGATCAACAGCACGCAGCCACTGGCCGACAACAGATACGCCAGAGCAAAACCGATGTGTTCCGACAGCGACAACAGCAGCAGGTAAAAGAACGCCAGTGCGACACCGACCAAGGCATATTGCACCGGGTGCACCGCCAGGCTCTTGAGCACTTCGAAGAGGAAGAAACCGGCGAAGGTCAGGACGATGAACAACAGCGCGTATTTGATCGCCCGATCGCTTTTGAGGTACTGATCCACCGGATCGATGAAACTGACGCCGAAGCTGCGCCCGTTGAGTGCGTCACAGTCGCCAGCGACACAACGCTCCATTGCCTCTTGCAGGTTGGTGGAGAAGAACGAGGTCTGCCAATCGGCGCTGAACCCCTGATCGTTGATCTCGCGCTTGGCCGGCAGGAAGTTGCCGACGAAGCTGGGGTGCGGCCAATTGGCAGCGAGGCTGACGCTGCTGGTCTTGCCCACCGGCACCACGCGCAGCGAACCGGTGCCTTGCAGGCGCAGGTCGAAGCCGAATGTCAGCTGCGTGGCTTTACTGGCGTCGAGGTCCGGGAGGGTCACATGCACGCCCTCACCAATCCAGGCCACTTCGCTGCCGGGCACGAAATCCAGCTGCTGACCGGCGAGCTCGAGTTTCAGCGCGTTTTCGATGCCGCGAATGTCGCTGATACCGACGGCGAGGAACGGTGCGTCGAATTGATAATCGGCAAAATTCTCCTTGATGCCCAACTGTGCCGGCAGGGAAAAATGCCCGTCGATGCGGTTCTCCGCGTGGAACAGCCGCGCCTCGTAAATCCCACGTTTGCGCAGCTCGGTCTGCACCTGGCCGTCGAGTTCGAAGCGCTCCGGCAGAAAGTACAGACGCCCGCGCACCTCGCTGATGTCCTCGTAGCGCTTGTTGGTTTTTTCGTTGGTCTTCCAGGTGCGCACAATCTTGCGATAGGGCACCACCATCACCGGCCCGGTCAGTTGCTGGCTGTAACTGGAACTGCGGGCGATGTCTTCGAGCACACCGTCGCGCAGTTGCTGACGCTCATCGATGATGCCGTCGATCATCAGCAACGGGATCAGCAACAGCAGGATCAGCAAGGCAATCGCGCCGAGCTTGATGGTCAGATTCTTGTTCATGGGACTCTCCCTGTTTGGATGGGAGGAGTCTGGTGATGCGGTGTGGAGGGAATGTGTGGGGAATATGGAGATTGTGTGGAAACACCTGCCCTGTGGCGAGGGAGCTTGCTCCCGCTCGGCGACGCAGTCGTCGCAACCGGTGTCGGTAATACACCGGAATAAACCGCGGTGTATGGATTGGGGGCTGCTTCGCAGCCCAGCGGGAGCAAGCTCCCTCGCCACATGGATCAGTTCAAGGCAGGCGCAACGCTACCTCAACGCCATTTTCGACATTGCCAATGCGCATCACCCCGCCATGCAACTTGACCACTTCCTCAACGAAGTTCAGCCCCAACCCGGTGCTCTTGCGCCCGCTGTCCGGGCGCGGCAGCGAGTAAAAACGCTCGGTCAATCGCGGCAAGGCGTAATCGGGAATCGCCGTGGTCTGGTTGAACAGGCGAAACTCGATCTGCTCGCCAACCCGCTCGGCACTCAAGCGCAACAGGCCCTGCGTCGGGGTGAAATCCAGTGCGTTTTCCAGCAGGTTGCCCAAGGCCTGACGCAGCAGAAACGGCTCGCCAATCAGCAGCAGTTCCTCGCCGATCGTTTGCTCGATACGCAGGTGCTTGCCCTCGATTCGCGCCGCCTGCGCCTTGAGCAGTTCTGCGACCAACAGCGCCAGCGGCACTGCCACCCGTTCCTCCAGCCCTTGGCGCTGTTCGACCTGCGCCAGATTGAGCAGGCGCTCGATCAACTGCTGCATTCGCGCGCTTTCGCTGTCGATGTTGGCGACAAAACGCAAACGCTGGACGGGCGGCATATCACTTTGCAGCAACTCCGCCGCACCTCGAATCGCCGCCAGCGGACTTTTCAATTCATGGGTCAGGGTGTGCACATAGCGCTCGACGTAGGCCTTGCCTTCGAGCTGCGTGCGCATCTGCTCGACCGCCATCGCCAATTGCTCCAGTTCGCCGCCGCGATAGTGCGGCACTTCCACGCGTCGGCCTTCGCTCACCGCCTGGGCATAACCGGTCAACCGGTGCAGCGCACGACTCAGCCACCACGACAGCAACGCACCGAACAGCAGACCGAGGCCGATCAGCCCGGCGCCGTAAAACAGCAAGCGCCGCTCGGTGCGATCGACATAGGGCTGCAGCGAGCTGTTGGGCTTGGCCACGGTAACCACGCCGATGATCTTGCCGTTGTCACGGATCGGCGCGCCGACGTGCATCACCGAGGAATTCGCGTCGTCAGGATCGCTCCGGCTGGAGCGCGCGCCGTACTCGCCGCGCAGGGTCAGGTAGACGTCGTTCCAGCGCGAATAATCCTGGCCGACGGCGACGCCGCTGGAGTCGAGCACGACGATGCCTTTGGCGTCGGTAACGTAGATGCGATGGTTGACCTGATTCTTCGGCAAGCCCCAGATCGTCGCTTGCGGCTGGCGCTCGCCATAGGCGCGGAGCAGTTGCGGCCAGCGGTTCTCGCTGAGGGTGCCGGCCTTGAAATCGTCACGGAGGATTTCCGCCATCAGGTTGGCGGTATCCACCAGCGTCTCTTCGGTGGACTGACGCACGCCGGGGCGGATTTCTTCCATCACGGTGTTAAGGACGAAATAACCGGTCAGACCGACAAACAGCACGTACACCAGAAAGATCCGCAGGCCCAACGACATCAGCTGTGCACCGGGCTGTAGCTGTAACCGAGGCCGCGATGGGTCTGGATCGGCTCAGCCTCGGCACGGACCAGACGCAACTTGGCACGAACGCTTTTGATGTGGCTGTCGATGCTGCGCTCGTAACCGGCATCAGCGGCCACGCCCAGTGCATCGAGCAATTGCTCTCGGCTGAACACGCGTTCGGGTTGTTCGAGCAGGCATTGCAGCAGACGGAATTCATGGCGGGTGAGGCTCAGCGGCTGGCCGCGATAGCTGATCTGCACGCGTTCGGGATCGATGCGAAACAGCGTTGCGCCTGCTTCCGGGGTCGGGCGCGGCGCCATGCGCTTGAGGATGGCTTTGACCCGCGCCGCCACTTCACGCGGGCTGAACGGTTTGACGACGTAATCGTCGGCGCCGATCTCGAGGCCGACCACACGGTCGATCTCGGCATCGCGGGCGCTGAGAAACAGCACCGGCACTTCAGTGAAGCGCCGCAGCTGCTTGCAGGTTTCGAAGCCGCTGATGTCCGGCAGGCCGATATCGAGAATGATCAGGTCGGCCGGGGTCTGCCGCTGATGCTCCAGCGCCGCCGCGCCGAGGCTCAGCCACGTGGTGGTGAAGCCCTCGCCCTGCAAGGCAAAAATCAGCGTGTCGGCAATCGCCGCTTCGTCTTCGACAATCAGGATGTGCGGCATGGCGTCCGAGCCCGTGGCAGGTAATGCGCGAACGGTGCCCCAAGCCCGGGGTTACGTCAATCAGACCACTCAGCAGTCAGGCTTGTCGGCGGTGTAACGCCGCGCCGGATTGACCGCCGCGCCGAACTCGCGCAAGGCCTTGGCGCCGATCAGCAGCGGGTAGTTGAAGTAGCTGCGGTCGGTCAGGTTGACCTCGACGGTGCGTTTGACGTTGCCCAGGCGCAGTTCCAGATCGACCACCGGGCGCTTGGCGACATCGCTGGCGTCGCGCTCGTCATCGTCCTCGTCGGAACGGCTTTTGATCTTGCTGATGCGCGCGACCTTGTGTTCGAAAACCTTGTTGCTGGCGTCCTTGGTGGCGAGACGGAAACGCACCCAGTCTTCGCCATCGCGGGTGAAGGTCTCGATGTCCTTGGCCGACAGCGAGGCGGTCAGCGCACCGGGGTCCATCTTGGCCTTGAGTACTTCGCCGCCGATTTCCGGCAGCGCGATGTATTCGTAGCGACCGTACAGCGTCGGTTCGGCAGCCATGACCGGCAGCGCGACGAGGGCAAACAGAGCAAGGAGGGATTTCACGTAAGGGGCTTCCTGAAAGAGTGGGCTCAGCGCCAGATTCTAGACCGCGCAAATGTGCGGAAGTTGGAGTAGCGCCAACCTCTGTGGCGAGGGAGCTTGCTCCCGCTCGGCGACGCAGTCGTCGTAAAGCCTGATTTGCGACTCTACTGGCACACCGAAGCGCATGTGCCTGGGGCTGCTTCGCAGCCCAGCGGGAGCAGGCTCCCTCGCCACAGGGTTGCGCATCAGCGCTGAAGACTAACGCTTTAAAAGTGAAACATTCGTCAGCGCCGATTTGGCCTGTCGCGCGAAGCTGCTTATCATGGCCCGCCCCTGCCACTTCATAGAGTTGCTTATGCGCCGCCTGCTCACCGGCTGTTTGGTCACCCTGCTGTTGTTGCTCAACACCCTGATTCTGATCGGGCCGTTGATGGTGTTTGCCCTGCTCAAGCTGATCGCGCCCGGGCGCTGGCGTGATTACGCGTCGTGGGCGGTGATGTGGATTGCCGAGACCTGGGCCGAGATCGACAAGCTGATCTTCCGGCTGTGCATCCCGACCCAGTGGGACATTCGCGGCGGCGACGATCTGCGCCGCGACACGTCATATCTGGTGGTCAGCAACCATCAATCCTGGGTCGACATTCCGGCGCTGATCCAGACCCTCAACCGGCGCACGCCGTTTTTCAAGTTCTTCCTCAAGAAAGAGCTGATTTGGGTGCCGTTTCTCGGCCTGGCGTGGTGGGCGCTGGATTACCCGTTCATGAAGCGCTACACCAAGGCCTTTCTAGCGAAGAACCCGGAACTGGCAGGCAAGGATCTGGAAATCACCAAAGCCGCTTGCGAGCTGTTCAAGCGCCAGCCAGTGACGGTGGTGAATTATCTCGAAGGCACCCGCTACACCCTGGCCAAAAGCACCCAGCAGGACTCACCGTTCAGCCACCTGCTCAAACCCAAGGCCGGCGGTGTGGCGTTCGTGCTGGCGGCGATGGGCGAACAGCTCGACGCGATGCTCGACGTGACGGTGGTGTATCCGCAGGAGAAGATTCCGGGCTTCTGGGACCTGATCAGCGGCAACGTGCCGCGGGTGATCATCGACATCAAGACCCGCGAACTCGACCCGGGGCTGTGGCAGGGCGATTACGAGAAAGATCCGGCGTTCCGCCAGCGCGTCCAGAACTGGGTCAACCAGCTCTGGACCGAGAAGGATCAGCGCATCGTCGCGTTGCGCAACGAGCGCCGCTGACTCAACTGCCGGTGCCGGTGCCGGTGCCGGTGCCCCAGATGTTGCCGAGGCTGCTCAACAGCGAACCGCCGACGCCCTGCTGACCGAGGTATTGCAGGATCACCGGGGCAAACTGGCCGATCATGCCGCTGTCCATGCCCAGCGCGCTGAACGCGTTGTTCAGGTCGTTGCTGTCTTTGACATTGCCCAGCGCATTTTCCAGGCCAGCGGACTTGCCGGACGAACCGAGCAACGCCCCGAGCGCCGCCAGATTGCCGCTGCCACCGGACAATTTGTCGATGCCCGGCACTTCCTTGGCCAGTTGCGAATAGTCGGTGCTGCTCAACTGATTCTTCGCCAGCCCGAGCATCGCGCTAGTGCCGCCTACGGCCTGCTCCGGCGTGACATCCAGCGCACTGAGGGCGCTGAGCAAACCGGCGGTCTCCGAGGTCGGCGCCGCAGCGGCCGCCTTGTCACCACCCTCCATCCCCGCTACCGCACCGGCGACGTCATTCAGACTGAAACCGGCAAACACCGGCCCGGCGGCCAGGGTCAGGAGCGATGCCAGGGCAATACCGCGTGAAATCTTCATTCAGACATCCTCTTGGGAAAAGCTGCCACCGGACAACGGCGACGAAACTGGCGTTTTGACCGGGAATCCGGTGGCATGTTCCGGTCATTCCAATTCGAAATCGGAACAATTCAAAAACGTTTCTAAAAACTGTCAAACCTGACAGTTACCGGCTCAATTCAAGTTGATTACATTGAATTCGAGACAAGTTTGCCGCGGATCATTTCGAGGGAGGTGCTGCGATGGAGAAGCGATTGTCAGACCGCGACGACTCGATCATCCCGCCGGTGAGGGAACCGTCGGAGGACGCTGCAAAGGAGGTGATTGCTCAACCCTCATCAATCATCTTTTGCATTGATCCTGACGATCCCATCATTGGAAAAATCAGGGCCGGACGAAGGGTCAGTTATGAAGTGATGAAAAGCGATACAGGGCAGCAATACGCAATCAACGTTCGACTGGTTCGCGACAAAAGTACAGGTAAATCCTGGTCGTGAACCCTTGGTTTTGAACAGCAAACAGGAAGCATGGACATGTCAGACAGACAAAGCGGTACCGTAAAGTGGTTTAACGATGAAAAAGGTTTTGGCTTTATTACCCCTCAGAACGGGGGGGATGATCTTTTCGTCCATTTCAAAGCCATTCAATCGGATGGATATAAAAGCTTGAAAGAAGGGCAGACTGTGACCTTCGTCGCTGCTAAGGGACAGAAGGGCATGCAAGCGGAAGAAGTTCAGGTCGTATAGAAAACCGTTCGATAAAAAACGGCGCCTAATGGCGCCGTTCTCGTACTGCGTAAACCCTACGCGGCACTAAACAACTTATGCGGATCAATCACAAACTTCTTCGGCACGCCGGCATCGAACTCGCCATAACCTTCCGGCGCCTGATCAAGGCTGATGACCTGCACGCCAACCACTTCGGCGATGTTGATGCGATCCCACATGATCGCCTGCATCAGTTGGCGGTTGTACTTCATCACTGGGGTCTGACCAGTGTGGAAGCTGTGGGACTTGGCCCAGCCCAGGCCGAAGCGGATGCTCAGGCTGCCCATTTTTGCCGCGGCGTCGACGGCGCCCGGATCTTCGGTGACGTACAGGCCCGGGATGCCGATCTTGCCGGCAACGCGCACCACGCCCATCAGTGAGTTGAGCACCGTAGCCGGGGCTTCGGCCTTGACGCCATCGTGGCCGTGGCCGCGGGCTTCGAAACCGACGCAGTCCACCGCGCAGTCGACTTCAGGTTCGCCCAGCAGTGCGGCGATCTGTTCGTGCAGCGGGGTGTCCTTGGACAGGTCGACGACTTCAAAGCCCTGGGCCTTGGCGTGGGCCAGGCGGATGGTGTTGACGTCGCCGACGATCACCACCGCCGCACCGAGCAAACGTGCAGAAGCCGCAGCGGCCAGACCGACCGGACCGGCGCCGGCGATGTAAACGCTGCTGCCCGGGCCGACGCCGGCAGTGACCGCGCCGTGGTAACCGGTCGGGAGGATGTCGGAGAGGCAGGTCAGGTCACGGATTTTCTCCATGGCCTTATCGCGGTCCGGCAGTTTCAGCAGGTTGAAGTCGGCGTACGGCACCAGCACGTATTCAGCCTGGCCGCCGGTCCAGTCGCCCATGTCGACGTAGCCGTATGCGCCGCCGGCACGGGCCGGGTTGACGGTAAGGCAGACACCGGTATGTTGCTCTTTGCAGGAACGGCAGCGCCCGCAAGCCACGTTGAACGGAACGGAGACCAGGTCGCCGATCTTCAGGTTCTCGACGTCAGAGCCCTTTTCGATCACCTCACCGGTGATCTCGTGACCCAGCACCAGACCGGTCTGCGCCGTGGTCCGGCCGCGCACCATGTGCTGGTCGGAGCCGCAGATGTTGGTGGAAACCACTTTGAGAATGACCCCGTGCTCGATCTTGCGACCGCGCGGGTCCTGCATTTTCGGGTAGTCGATTTTCTGTACTTCGACCTTGCCAGCGCCGAGATACACCACACCACGATTGCCAGACATGCTTTCACCTCGCTGTTGTTTTTATGGAACTGCGCTGCCCAGACAGGCAGCGCGTTAAGTGCTCGGGTTACTGCTTGTTGGTTTTGCGTTGTTTGTTATGGCCCTATCGCGAGCAGGCTCACTCCTACATTGGAATGCGTACCCCTTGTAGGAGTGAGCCTGCTCGCGATAGCTATCTAAAGAACGACCGTACGATTGGCGTTGAGGAACACCCTTCTTTCAATGTGATACCCAACCGCCCGCGCCAGTGTCAGGCCTTCGATATCGCGCCCCTTGGCAATCAGATCCTCAGGGTAATGACTGTGGTCCACCGCCTCGACACCCTGGGCAATGATCGGCCCTTCATCGAGGTCGTTGTTGATGTAGTGCGCCGTTGCGCCAACCAGTTTCACGCCCTTGTTGTAAGCCTGGTGATAAGGCTTGGCGCCCTTGAAGCCCGGCAGCAGCGAGTGATGAATGTTGATCGCCTTGCCGTCGAGCTTGCGGCACAGCTCGGGCGACAGCACCTGCATGTAGCGGGCGAGGATCACCAGTTCGGCACCGGCCTCTTCGATCACCTGCCAGACCTGACGCTCCTGCGCCGGTTTGTCATTGGGGTCGAGAGGGAAATGGTAGTAGGGAATCTGGTGCCAGTCGGCCAACGGCTTGAGATCCGGATGGTTGGACACCACCGCCGCCACATCCATCGACAACTGGCCGATGCGCTGGCGGTAGAGCAAGTCATTGAGGCAGTGATCGGCCTTGGAGACCATGATCACCACTTTCGGCCGGTAGTTCGGCGCGGTCAGCTCGAAGAGCATGCCGAACGCCTGCCCGCGTTCGGCCAGGCCTGCGCGGAAAGATTGCTCGTCAAAACCGTCCGGCTGGCGGAATTCCACGCGAATGAAGAAGCGCCCGGAGAGGCGATCATCGAACGAGTGGTGCTCGGTGACGTAACAGCCCTGCTCGAACAGAAAACGCGTCACCGCGTCCACCGTGCCGAGGACGCTGGGGCAGTCGGCGGTCAGAATCCATGTGTCTGGGGCGCGGCTCATGGTGCGGTGACTCCTGTTCGTTGTGCGGGGTGTCAGGGTTTTCCCCTCACCCTAGCCCCTCCCAGAGGGAGAGGGGACTGACCGTGGTGCTCTTTCGAGCTACGCCGACCTGAAATATCGCGGGTGAATATAGATCACAAAAACACCCGAGATCGGCTCCCTTTCCCCCTCGCCCCCTTGGGGGCGGTCCGACGTTTCGGGAGGGCTGGGGTGAGGGGGTAGCTCTTGATCTTTCAGGCCTGGACGCTGAGGCCGTACTCGGCCGAAGCATCCTGCAACCACAACCACCAGTAATCCGAGAAGCTGCGACGGATCAGCAGCTCCCAGGTGTCTTCAGCGGTATGACGAATCATCAGCTGCGACTTGGCGAACACCGTGCCCACCGCTTTACCGACCGGGAAGTTGTTCGGGTGCACGTCGTAGCTGGTGGATTTCATCAGCACCTGTCGCACGTTCGGCCCGCTCAGTTCGAGGATCTGCTGGCCGCCGCTGACGTTGACGATGGCAATGTGCAGATCGCCCAGTGCTTCACGCAGTTTCTGCTCGGCGGCGAATTCTTCACCGCTCGGGACGATCAGCAACCACTCGTCCGGGCCCATCCATTGCAGGCTGGTTTCGCCTTTGACGATCACGCTCAGAGCGCCGGGCAATTCAATGCCCAGCGCCTTGTGCACACCGGCAGCGAACGCTGCATCGTGACCATCGCCACGAATGGTCAGGTGGCCGAGGAGTTTCTTTTCCCGCACGATCACACCGGCGTTCTTGCGGCCCTTGCCGACCAGGCTGGCGAGGTCGGCATGGTGCAGCGACGACTCGGCACGGGCACCGGTGGTCGGGCGTTGTTGGTACACGTTGGCTGTGGTCATAAAGCACCTTTGCTGAATTCTGACTTGAGCCCTGTGTAGGCAGATCTACCGCTATCGCGAGCAGGCTCACTCCTACAAGGGGTACGCGATCACCTGTAGGAGTGAGCCTGCTCGCGATGAAGTCACCGCGGTGCGACTGCACTCCCCAGGAGCCGAACCATCAAATATTCTGGCGATCACCCTTCGGATCGAAGAACACCGAAGAAACGATTTCCGCCTCGATCACGCTGCCATCGGCCAGCGGTGCGAACACCCGCTCGCCCATGCGCTTGAGACCGCCCTTGACCACACCCATGGCAAACGAATAACCGAGGGAGTTGTGTGCGTAGCTCGAGGTGACGTGGCCGACCATGGTCATCGGGATCGCCTGCTTGGTGTTGAACACCAGTTGCGCACCTTCCGGCAGCCATTTGGTCGGATCGACCGGCTTGAGGCCCACCAGCTGCTTGCGCTGATCCTTGACGCAATCTTCGCGGTTCATGCCGCGCTGGCCGATCCACGAGAACGGTTTGGTGCGACCAACACACCAGCCCATGTTCAGGTCGTCCGGGGTCATCGACCCGTCGGTGTCCTGACCGACGATGATGAAACCCTTCTCGGCCCGCAGCACGTGCATGGTTTCGGTGCCGTACGGGGTCAGGTTGTACTGCTTGCCGGCCTCGACGATTTTCTCCAGCACGCCCATCGCGTAGTCGGCCTGCACGTTGACTTCGTAAGACAGCTCACCGGTAAACGAGATACGAAACACCCGTGCCGGCACGTCGCCGACCAGACCTTCTTTCCAGGTCATGAACGGGAACGCTTCGTTGCTCAGATCAATGTCAGTCACGGCGCTGAGCAGCTTGCGGCTGTTCGGCCCGGACAAAGTCATGGTCGCCCAGTGGTCGGTCACCGAAGTGAAGTACACCTTCAGGTCCGGCCATTCGGTCTGGTGATACAGCTCCAGCCACTGCAGTACGCGCGCGGCGCCGCCGGTGGTGGTGGTCATGACGAAATGGTTGTCGGCCAGACACGCGGTCACACCGTCGTCGAAGACCATGCCGTCTTCCTTGCACATCAGACCGTAGCGAGCCTTGCCCACGTCGAGCTTGGTCCAGGCGTTGGTGTACACGCGGTTGAGGAACTCGCGGGCATCCGGGCCTTGAATGTCGATCTTGCCGAGGGTCGAGGCGTCGAGCAGGCCGACGCTGTCGCGCACGGCTTTGCATTCACGCTTGACCGCCGCGTGCAGGTCTTCGCCGTTTTTCGGGAAGTACCACGGACGCTTCCACTGACCGACGTCTTCGAATTCGGCGCCGTTCTTCACATGCCAGGCATGCAGCGCGGTGTAGCGCACCGGTTCGAAGATGTGCCCACAGTGCCGACCGGCCACGGCGCCGAAGGTCACCGGCGTGTAGTTCGGGCGGAACATGGTGGTGCCCATCTGCGGGATGGTCACGTTCAGCGAACGGGCGGCAATGGCCAGGCCGTTGACGTTGCCGAGCTTGCCCTGATCGGTGCCGAAGCCCAGCGCGGTGTAGCGTTTGACGTGCTCGACCGACTCGAAACCTTCGCGGGTCGCCAGTTCGATGCCACCGGCGGTGACGTCGTTCTGGAAGTCGACGAATTGCTTCGGTGCACGCGCCGAGTTCTTCTCGTGCGGCACCTGGAACAGCGCCAGGGTTGGCTCTTCGAGACGGCTCAGGGCTTTCGGCAACACGCCTTCGACGGTCTGGAAACCGGCTTCGGCGGCAGCGCGCACGCCACCTTCGAAACCGTCGGCCAGCGAATCGCCGAGCGCGTAGACGCCGTTGATACCACCGACGCACACGCGTTTCTGCGGTGCTTCACCCGGTACGAAACCGAGAATGTCTTCACGCCAGACCGGTTTGCCGCCGAGGTGCGAAGCCAGGTGAACCACAGGGCTGTAACCGCCTGAACTGGCAACCAGGTCGCAGTCGAGCCATTCGCCCGGGCTGGTCACGGCGTGTGCCTTGACGTCAATCGCGGCGACGCGGGCAGCGGTCACACGCTTGCTGCCACGCACTTCGATGACGGCGCTGCCGGTGAGGATGCGAATGCCTTTGGCGCGCGCCTCTTCGACCAATGCACCGCGCGGATTGCTGCGTGCATCAGCGATGGCGACCACTTGCAGACTGGCATCGAGCCAATCCAGAGCGACGCGATAGGCGTGATCGTTGTTGGTGCTGAGGACAAGTTTTTTGCCCGGTGCGACGCCGTAGCGACGCACGTAAGTCGACACCGCGCCGGCGAGCATGTTGCCCGGCACATCGTTGTTGCCATAGACCAGCGGACGCTCGTGGGCGCCGGTCGCCAGTACCACACGCTTGGCGCGGACGCGGTGGATGCGCTGACGCACCTGACCGATCGGCGCGCGGTCGCCGAGGTGATCGGTAAGGCGTTCGTGAATGGTCAGGAAGTTGTGGTCGTGGTAACCGTTGACCGTGGCGCGAGGCAACAGCAGCACGTCCGGGGTGTTCTTCAATTCAGCGATGACACTGGCGACCCACTCCATCGCCGGTTTGCCGTCGAGACTTTCGCGGGAATCGAGCAGGCTGCCGCCGAACTCTTCCTGCTCATCGGCAAGAATCACACGAGCACCGCTGCGCGCAGCGGCCAGGGCAGCGGCGAGACCGGCCGGGCCGGCGCCGACAATCAGCACGTCGCAGTGCTGGTTCATGTAGTCGTAGGTGTCCGGATCGTTCTCGGTCGGCGAACGGCCGAGACCGGCAGCCTTGCGGATGTATTTCTCGTAAGTCATCCAGAACGACTGGGGATACATAAAGGTTTTGTAGTAGAAACCCGGCGGCATCAGCTTGCCGCCGACCTTGCCGAGAATGCCCATCATGTCGTTGTTGACGCTCGGCCAGCCGTTGGTGCTGGTGGCAACGAGGCCCTGATACAACGCCTGTTGCGTGGCGCGCACGTTGGGAATCTGCGTGGCTTCAGTGGCACCGATCTGCAGCACCGCGTTCGGCTCTTCGGAACCGGCGGCAAAGATGCCGCGAGGGCGCGAATACTTGAAGCTGCGGCCGATGATGTCGACGCCGTTGGCGATCAGGGCAGCAGCCAGCGAGTCGCCTTCATAGCCTTTGTAGGTCTGGCCGTTGAAGGTGAAGCTCAGCACTTTGTTGCGGTCGATCCGTCCACCGTTGGACAGGCGATTGGTCTGGCTCATACCTTCTCTCCCAGCGCCGTCGAGGCTGTTTTCGCAGTGCCAGCCTTGTCGGTGAATTGCGGCTTCTCGCCGATCTTGTAGCTCTCGAGAATCTCGTAGGTCACGGTATCGCGAGTGACGTTGAAGTACTGGCGGCAACCGGCAACGTGGTCCCACAGCTCATGGTGCAGACCACGCGGGTTATCACGAAAGAACATGTAGTCGCCCCACTCTTCATCGGTGCAGGCGTTCGGATCCAGCGGCCGCGGGATGTGGGCCTGGCCGGATGCGTGGAATTCCTCTTCGGAGCGCAGTTCGCCGCAGTGAGGACAGAAGATGTGCAACATAGGGATTTCTCCTGTTAGTGGGCGACGGCAGCAGCGCCGTGTTCGTCGATGAGCGCGCCGTTGTGGAAACGGTCGATGGAAAACGGTGCGGCCAGCGGGTGCATTTCACCCTTGGCCAGACTCGCGGCAAACACGTTGCCCGAACCCGGTGTGGCCTTGAAGCCACCGGTGCCCCAACCGCAGTTGAAGAACATGTTCGGCACCGGCGTTTTCGAGATGATCGGGCAGGCGTCCGGGGTGGTGTCGACGATGCCGCCCCACTGGCGGTTCATGCGAACGCGGGACAACACCGGGAACATCTCGACGATGGCCTGAATGGTGTGTTCGATCACCGGATACGAGCCACGCTGGCCATAACCGTTGTAGCCGTCGATACCGGCGCCGATCACCAGGTCGCCCTTGTCGGACTGGCTGATGTAACCGTGCACGGCGTTGGACATGATCACGCTGTCGATAATCGGCTTGATCGGCTCGGACACCAGCGCTTGCAGCGGGTGAGATTCGATCGGCAGACGGAATCCGGCAAGCTTGGCCATGTGCCCGGAGTTACCGGCAGTGACCACACCGACGCGCTTGGCGCCAATGAAACCCTTGTTGGTTTCAACGCCGATGCACACGCCGTTTTCCTTGCGGAAACCGATCACTTCGGTCTGCTGGATCAGGTCCACACCGAGGGCATCGGCGGCACGCGCGAAGCCCCAGGCCACGGCATCGTGACGTGCGACGCCGCCGCGACGCTGAACAGTTGCACCCATGATCGGATAGCGGGTGTTTTTCGAGCAGTCGAGGTACGGAATTTCGTCAGCGACCTGTTTGGCGTCGAGCAGTTCGCCATCGACGCCGTTGAGGCGGTTGGCGCTGACCCGACGTTCGGAATCACGGATGTCCTGCAGGGTGTGGCACAGGTTGTAGACGCCGCGCTGGGAGAACATCACGTTGTAGTTGAGATCCTGCGACAGGCCTTCCCACAATTTCATCGCGTGTTCGTAGAGGTGCGCCGACTCGTCCCACAGGTAGTTGGAGCGCACGATGGTGGTGTTGCGCGCGGTGTTACCACCGCCCAGCCAGCCCTTCTCGACCACGGCGACATTGGTGATGCCGTGCTCCTTGGCCAGGTAGTAGGCCGTCGCCAGGCCGTGCCCGCCGCCGCCGACAATGACCACGTCATAGACTTTTTTCGGCGTGGGCGTGCGCCACATGCGCTGCCAGTTTTCGTGGTGGCTGAGCGAGTGTTTGAACAGGCCGAAGCCGGAATAGCGTTGCATAGTCATTACTCCAGAACCGACTCAGCGATAAACCGGGAAGTCTGCGCACAGGGCCGAGACCTGCTGGGCGACATTGGCCTCGACATCGGCGTCGCCGAGGTTGTCGAGGATGTCGCAGATCCAGCCGGCGAGGGTTTCGCACTGGCTGACCTTGAAGCCGCGAGTGGTCACCGCCGGGGTGCCGATGCGCAGGCCCGAGGTGACGAACGGCGACTGCGGGTCGTTCGGCACAGCATTCTTGTTGACGGTGATGTGCGCGCGGCCCAGTGCAGCGTCGGCGTCTTTGCCGGTCAGGCCCTGACGGATCAGGCTGACCAGGAACAGATGGTTGTCGGTGCCGCCGGAGACCACATCGTAGCCGCGCTTGATGAACACGCTGGCCATCGCCTGGGCGTTGTCGATCACTTGCTGCTGATACGCCTTGAAGCCAGGCTCCAGCGCTTCCTTGAAGCACACGGCTTTACCGGCGATGACGTGCATCAGCGGGCCGCCCTGGGCGCCGGGGAATACCGCGGCGTTGAGCTTCTTCTCGATCTCTTCGTTGGACTTGGCCAGGATCAACCCGCCACGCGGACCGCGCAGGGTCTTGTGGGTGGTGGTGGTGACCACATCGGCGTACGGCAGCGGATTCGGGTACAGACCGGCGGCAACCAGACCGGCCACGTGGGCCATGTCGACGAACAGCAGCGCACCGACCTTGTCGGCGATCTGGCGGAAGCGCGGGAAGTCCAGCGTCTTCGAGTAAGCCGAGAAACCGGCAACGATCATTTTCGGTTTGCACTCGACGGCCAGACGCTCGACCTCGTCGTAGTCGATCAGCCCGGTGTCGGTGTTGATGCCGTACTGCACGGCGTTATAGAGCTTGCCCGAGGACGACACTTTCGCGCCGTGGGTCAGGTGACCACCGTGAGCCAGGCTCATGCCGAGGATAGTGTCGCCTGGCTGGATCAGCGCCAGGTACACGGCGCTGTTGGCCGAGGAGCCGGAGTGCGGCTGGACGTTGGCGTAATCTGCGCCGAACAGTTGCTTGGCGCGCTCGATGGCCAGTGCCTCGACTTTATCGACGTGCTCGCAGCCACCGTAGTAGCGCTTGCCCGGATAGCCTTCGGCGTATTTGTTGGTCAGGCCGCTGCCTTGCGCTTCCATCACGCGCTTGCTGGTGTAGTTCTCCGACGCGATCAGCTCGATGTGATCTTCCTGACGTTGCTCCTCGGCATTCATCGCCGCCAGCAGTGCATCGTCGTAACCCTGGATCTGGTCTTGCTTGCTGAACATCGCGTCTCTCCCAGCGGCATCTGTGCGCCATTCGTCTCGGTAAGGCACCGGCAGTGATGGCAGTGCCCTTTGATGCGATGGTATGACCGGCGCAGACAGCTCAAATGCCTGCGGACGCCACGCAAAGGTGCGTTTACGACATGGCTGGAAATGACTGCAGAATGCGTTCCCCTGTAGGAGCTGCCGAAGGCTGCGATCTTTTGACTTTGACTTTGAAGATCAAAAGATCGCAGCCTTCGGCAGCTCCTACACGGGTTATGCGATCAACTGGCGGGCGGCGAGGAGCAAGAGAAAATGCGCGGGATAGAGTGCGTAAGCCCAGCGCCGCATCGGTGGTGGCCGGACATGTCGCCCATGTCGCAACAGGAACATTCCAAGCATCGGCGCAAACAGACACGTCGCCAGACCGAGCATCGCCACGCTGTTGCCGAACCGCGCCGATTCGAGCAGCACTTGCCATTGGTTCGCAGCCAGACAAACCAGCCCGGGCAACAGACTGAGATACCACGGCCGGCGAAAGACCAGCAGCATCGCCAACGGCAGCAGCACGCCGAAGAAACCGAACATCAGTCGCTCTGAAAAAACCATCGCGACCACCAGCGCGGCCAGTGCGAGCAATCGCGCCACCGACGCAGAGTCCTGCCAAGCGCGGGCCACCAGCAGGCCCAGTGCCAGCGTCGGCATCACGTTCAAGGTGTCAGGTTCGGGTATGTACAAGCGATAAGGGATTTCACTGACGGCACTGAACAGCAACAACCAGCCCAGATACCGCCACTCCATCCTCCGCGAACCGTCGCGCGCCAGGTTCGCCGCCATCGCCAGGCAAAACCACGGAAATGCCAGGCGCCCCGGCACATACAGCCAGTCGACGGAGAAGCCGACATATCGCAGGTGATCGAGCAACATGCTCAGCAGCGCCAGCCACTTGAGCAGATCCAGGGCACCGTCGCGTTGGCTCAGGTGCATAATCGGCCCATAAACTGGTAATTTTCTGCACCCGACATCACATGTGCTCCCCGGAAGATCTTCGGTAAAGTGCGCATCCTCATTGACCACGAGTCTTCACAAGAGTCTCGATTACGGAAGCCGGCCATGACCGACAAGAGCCAACAATTCGCCAGCGACAACTATTCCGGTATCTGCCCTGAAGCCTGGGCCGCCATGGAGCAGGCCAACCACGGCCACCAGCGCGCTTACGGCGACGATGAATGGACCGCGCGCGCGGCCGATCATTTCCGCAAACTGTTCGAGACCGACTGCGAAGTGTTCTTCGCCTTCAACGGCACCGCCGCCAACTCGCTGGCCCTGTCGTCGCTGTGCCAGAGTTACCACAGCGTGATCTGCTCGGAAACCGCCCACGTCGAAACAGACGAATGCGGCGCTCCGGAATTCTTTTCCAACGGCTCGAAGCTGCTGATCGCCGGCACTGAAAACGGCAAGATCACCCCGCAATCGATCCGCGAAGTGGCGCTCAAGCGCCAGGACATTCACTACCCGAAACCGCGCGTGGTAACCCTGACCCAGGCCACCGAAGTCGGCAGCGTCTACACCCCGGAAGAAGTCCGCGCGATCAGCGTCACCTGCAAGGAGCTCGGCCTGCACCTGCACATGGACGGCGCACGCTTCTCCAACGCCTGCGCATTCCTCGGCTGCTCGCCTGCCGACCTGACCTGGAAGGCCGGCGTCGATGTGCTGTGTTTCGGCGGCACCAAGAACGGCATGGCGGTGGGTGAAGCGATCCTGTTCTTCAACCACAAACTGGCCGAAGATTTCGACTACCGCTGCAAACAGGCCGGGCAACTGGCATCGAAAATGCGCTTCCTGTCGGCACCCTGGGTCGGCATTCTGGAAAACGACGCCTGGCTCAAATACGCCCGCCACGCCAACCACTGCGCGCAACTGCTGGCAGAACTGGTCAGCGATATCCCCGGCGTCGAACTGATGTTCCCGGTGCAGGCCAACGGCGTGTTCCTGCAACTGTCCGAGCCAGCAATCGCCGCCCTGACCGCGAAGAACTGGCGTTTCTACACCTTCATCGGCAAGGGCGGCGCACGCTTCATGTGTTCGTGGGATACCGAAGAGGAACGCGTGCGCGAACTGGCGCGCGATATTCGCGAGGTCATGTCGGCCTGATCCCAAACCAGCGGATTGATCGCAAAAGCGATGCCCCTCACCCTAGCCCTCTCCCGAGGGAGAGGGGACTGATTGGGGGATGCTCAAGAATTACGCCGACCTGAACGTGAAGTGTTGAATCCATAATCGACTCGGTGTCTCAGGTCGATGCAAAGCGACAGACCCCTCACCCCAGCCCTCTCCTTGGGGAGAGGGCTGGGGTGAGGGGCGAGCCGGACGCAGCCCCTTCGCCTCACTCAGAACTCGATCCGCACGTCGCCCTTGGGCACGCTGCAGCACGACAGGATGAACCCCTCGGCCTCATCCTCCTCGGTAATCCCGCCGTTGTGCTCCATCTCCACTTCGCCGCCCAGTTTCATCACTTTGCACGTGCCGCAAATACCCATGCCGCAGGCTTTGGGGATCATCAGACCGAGCTTGGCGGCTGCTGCGTGCACGGTTTCACCCGGGCCGACGCGGATGCTTTTGCCGGACGCGATGAATTCGACCTGATGCAGATCCGCCGCGTCGACTTGCGGTGCATCGGCGGCTTGTTCGGCTTGCTCCACTGCGTCGGCACGCGCTTCCGGTGGCGTGGCGCCGAAGGATTCTTCGTGGTAGCGCGACATGTCGTAGCCAGCCGCTTCCAGCAGGCGTTTGACTGCGGTCATGTACGGCGTCGGGCCGCAGCAGAACACTTCGCGCTCGAGGAAGTCCGGAACCATCAGTTCGAGCATCTTGTGATTCAGATAACCGCGATAACCGGCCCAGGGCTCACCGAGGCCATGCTTTTCACAGATCAGGTGCAGACTGAAGTTGTCGATCCGCGACGCCATGTGCTCGAGTTCGCGGTGGTAAATGATGTCTTTCGGCGAGCGTGCGCTGTGCACGAAGGTCATGTCGACGTTGGCGTTGGTGTCGTAGAACCAGCGCGCCATCGACATGCACGGGGTGATACCGACGCCGCCACTCAGATACAGGACTTTCGGACTCGGGAAGTCGATGGCGTTGAACAGCCCGACCGGGCCGTGCACTGCCAGCTCCTGACCTTCATGCAGGGTGTCGTGCAACCAGTTCGAGACCTTGCCGCCCGGCACGCGCTTGATCGTCACCGAAAAGCTGTACGGCACCGACGGCGAGCTGGAAATCGTGTACGAGCGCATGATCGGCTGGCCTTCGATTTCGAGCTCGAGGGTGACGAACTGCCCCGGTTTGAAGAAGAACAGGATCGGCTGGTCGGCCATGAAGCAGAACGTGCGCACATCCCAGGTTTCCTGGATGACTTTGACGCAACGGACAATGTGTCGGCCATTGGCCCAGGTCTGGGTGGTGACCGGATTCAGGAAGCTGTTGGACATGCTGTTCTCCACGGCCGACTGTCGGCCTCATGTCGGCGATTCTGCGTATAGCGCAGAGCGCGCGTTTACCTATCCGCGACATTGACATACTTATCGCGACCAGCCCTTGAACACCGGGGCTTGCGCGTCGGGAACAGATTGCACCATGTCGCGCATGGATAAGGTTCCGCCCAGCGCCGGCCCCACACTCGCCCCAACACAAGACGACTTCTTTACACCTTGCGTAGCAACCGTTTTTGCAGCACACCTGATCAGCCACTTTCGCCGGCCACGCAGAGGGCCATGAGGATTACATCGATGGACGTCACCGCAAAAATCAGCCTGGGCGATCCGCTGGAACCCGCACGCAAGGCCACCGCGCAAATGCTCCAGGAGCGCGAGCGCACATTTTCCCTGCCGCAACCGTTCTACAGCGACGAGCGGCTGTTCGATATCGACATGCAGGAGATCTTCCAGAAGGAATGGTTGATCGCCGGCATGACCTGCGAGATCCCGGCCAAAGGCAATTACCTGACCCTGCAGATCGGCAAGAACCCGATCATTGTCATCCGTGGCGCCGAGGGTGTGGTGCATGCCTTCCACAACGTCTGCCGCCACCGGGGCTCGCGCCTGTGCACCAGTGAAAAAGGCAAGGTCGCCAAGCTGGTCTGCCACTACCACCAGTGGACCTACGAGCTGGACGGTCGCCTGCTGTTCGCCGGCACCGAAATGGGCGCCGACTTCGACATGAAGCAGTACGGCCTGAAGCCGGTGAACGTGAAAACCGCTGGCGGCTACATCTTCATCAGCCTGGCGGAAAACCCGCCGGCCATCGATGACTTCCTGTCGACGCTCAACCATTACATGGAACCGTACGACATGGAGAACACCAAGGTGGCGATCACCACCACCTTGATGGAGAAGGCCAACTGGAAACTGGTGCTGGAAAACAACCGCGAGTGCTACCACTGCAACGCGTCGCACCCGGAACTGTTGAAAACCCTGCTGGAGTGGGACGACGTCACCGACCCGCGCGCCGATCAGGCGTTCAAGGACCACGTTGCCGCGTCCGCCGCTGCCTGGGAAGCGGAAAAGATCCCTTACGCCCACGCCAGTTTCGGCCTGCGCAACCGCATCGTGCGCATGCCGCTGCTCAAGGGCACCGTGTCGATGACCCTCGACGGCAAACAGGGCTGCGCGAAGTTGATGGGCCGGATCAAGAACCCGGATCTGGGCTCGATGCGCATCCTGCACCTGCCGCACTCGTGGAACCACTGCATGGGCGATCACATCATCGTCTTCACCGTGTGGCCGATCAGCGCTCAGGAAACCATGGTCACCACCAAATGGCTGGTGCACAAGGATGCGGTGGAAGGTGTCGATTACGACGTCGAGCGCATGCGCCAGGTGTGGGACGCGACCAACGATCAGGACCGGCGTCTGGCTGAGGAAAACCAGCGCGGGATCAACTCCACCGCTTACCAGCCGGGGCCTTACTCGAAGACGTATGAGTTTGGCGTGGTCAACTTCGTCGACTGGTACAGCGAGCGGATGCTGAACAACCTCGGCGCCGAACCTGCACCATACCTCAAAGGCGTCCCGGTCCAGGGCTGATCAAGATCAAAAGATCGCAGCCTTCGGCAGCTCCTACAGGTGGAATGCATTCCAACTGTAGGAGTGAGCCTGCTCGCGATGGCGCCCTCACATTCACCCATTTATTTGGATGACCACCTCACACTGCCATCCTCGCCAATAAACTCCTCGAAAATCTCCTCCCCCACCAACCTGATTTTCGCGTATCCGTTCAACACCCGCAGCGGATACGCCGGGTCGTTGGCGTCCTGAGTCTCCGACCACAACACCCGCGAATGCCCGTTCAGTTCGCTGGCATTGCCATAGGGGATCGCCCCGTGCCCGGCACAGCGCGCATGCAGACCGCCCTGCTGCGCATAGACGATGCCGTTGTGCAGATGCCCCCAATACCAATAATCCGGCTCGCGCCCCAGCGCATCGCACACCGGTTGATACAGCGCCGTCTTGTGGTGCCCGGAAATATCGAAGCCCTGATGATGACTGAGCACCATGAGTTTTTTGCGTTTCGGCAGGCCTTTCATCCACTGGATCTGCGGCTCGTTCAAGGTGCCGTCCATGTACAGATTCATCGCATCAGACGCATAGGCAGAATCCAGCCCGACCACCAGCCAGTCATCATTGACCAGGGCAAAATAACTGGTGCCCTGTTGCCCGGGAAATTGCCTGGCCAGTTCCTTGAAGTAGCCATGGGCGCCGCTGTACATCTCGTGGTTGGAGTTGAGGGTGAACGAGCCGTGTGTGCCCATCGGCCAACCCGCCATGTCGACGTCTTCCTGGGAATGACTGCCGGCGTAATACACATCGCCCAAATGAATGGTGAAATCGGCCTGGGCCAGTTGCATCTGGTTGGCCACCGACACCGCCGGCGCATGGCTGTCGAACGGTCCGGTGCCCCAGTCACCGGCAATCGCCAGGGTCACGTCGCGATCCATCTGCACCACCGCCGGGTCAGTGCCGAACGTTGCGTGATGGCGCAGGTTTTCGATCCACTTCAACAGCGCCTCGCTCCACAGCAGATCGAGCAGTTCCCACTTGCGACACCCGAGCAGGCTGCCGTCCTTGAGCACCCGGGTCGCCAGTTGATCGGTGGACTGCGGCAACGGCGTGGCATTGCCGATGCGCAGGATCGACAGACCATGGGCCAACTCCCACGGCACCGCCGGCTCGTCAGTCGGCAATTCGCCGTTTTTCAGCACGTAATGCGCCTGATCGTGGCCGCGCTGCAACAGCTTGATGATTGCCTGAAACTCCTGTGGCTCCAGCTCGCTGATGAGCTTCATCCAGGCCATTTCCATGCGCGTGAACAAGCCGTGAATGCGCAATTTGACCTTGTCATATTCGTGTTCCAAATGACTGACCAGTGACATGGCGTAATCCTCTCTCCGTAAGGGTTCACAGGGTTTTCATGAATTCGATCAACGCGCGTTTGTCGTCGTCCGACAAGGTCGTGCCGTACAGGTGACCGCTGTTGTGGTTGCCCTCCAGGCGCGTGTCGTATTTGAAGTCCGCCGAGGCTTTGGCCTGGGCGCCGCTGGTGACGAAACCGACGTTGACCGGGTCGTAGATGTCCGAACCGGTGATGAACACTTGCGGACGTTTTTCCGGCGGTTGCAGCAAGTCCCACAACGTCGGTACCGAACCGTTGTGCAGGTAGGGCGCACGCAACCAGATGCCGTCGGTGGGCGTATTGCTGTAGCTCTGGGTCTTGCGATACGCACCGAAGTCGAACGGCGGCTTCTTGAAGGTGTGGAATGCCGTCACCAGACCGGTGGTGAACGAGTCGAGCCGGTGCGGATCGGTGCCGAGCTGGTCGATATCGGTGGTGACCTGGCCGGTATCGGCACGACCAAAATCATGACAAGCCGCGCAGTTGGCCTCCCAGATCGGCTTGCCCTGGGCAACCCTGGCCTGATCCAGCGCCCACGGCCACGCCGGTGCCTTGTGCCCGAGCAGCCAGTTGGTCACGCGGTTGAAGCTGGGCGGCAGCACCGATTCCGGCGTCGCACCCACGGCCATCGCGGCGGCGTAATTGCGTTCGTGGATCTTGTTGTTATTGCCGTCCCAGTGCAGGTACATCGATTCCCTGGGTTTCTGGTTCCACACTTGTGGCAGGTCGACGGTGCCGATGGTCGAGTCATCCGGGAAGCCGAACACCACCATTTTCGTCGGATTGAAGGTGTCGGTGCGGCCTGGGCCCTGTTGCGGACGCAGCTTCTGCCAGGCGTAGGCCTGCTTCTGCTTGAGCAAGGCGCTTTTGGCCATCGGCATGATCAGGTAGCGGTTGTAGAGTTTCTCGAAGAAACCCAGCTGGAATTCTCCGTTGATCGCCGCCATCACCGCGTCGGTGGTGAATTTCGGATCACTGGCGCAATCGTAGGCAAACCACTGGAAGGCTTGCAGTTGCAGAGTGTTGGCCGGCGCGCTCGGCACGTTGACGGCGACGTCGCTGGCATTGGCGCGGTAGGAACCGGTGTGGCACAGCGCACAGTTCGGCTCGACGGTCGGGTAGCCGATCTGCCGCTTGGCCATGCCGATCGGCAGGTCCTTGCCGTTTTCGAACAGGAAGCCGAACACCTCCCAGCCACCGGGTCTGGGCATTTTCTCCGGGCACATCTGCGGCAGCACGGCGAACAGGTAATAGGGGATGCGCGCTTCGATGCCCAGACCAATAGCGGCATATTTGTAGTGGTCTTCGTCCGACGCGTATTGCTGTTCAGGCACGACGCGGAGCATCTGATACCAGGTTTCATAACCAATGAAGCCCAACACCGCGACCACGATCAGCGTGCCGACCTTGAAGGCGTGACTCTGCCATCGCCGCCGCCACGCCGCGCGCCATTCGCGACAGCCATCGCACAGCAGCGCCCATGGTCGGTTCGCCGGCGTGGTGCCGAGGTAGAGCAAAATGCCGAGGATCAGGAAGAAGCTCAGATCGCCCATCAACATCGGCACGAACAGCGAGCCCTGGGTGCTGGTGTTGATCAGGTAAATCCAGAAGATCACGGCGATCAACCGCGTCAGCACGCACAGCCAGGAATGCACCACGTAGCGGGGCGCGTTGAAGCCCGACGGCATGTAGAACACGCTGATGCCGACCAGCAGCATTCCGGCGTTCTCCAGCCACGGGTCAGAGAGTTGCGGCGGCAGTCCGACCACCGATGTCAGCAAGCCCGGCGCGAACAGCGCGGGGATGGCGAACACCATGTTCATCGCAATGCCGATCCAGATGAAGCGTTGAAACCAGCGGATGTAGCTGTCCATGTCATCCATTTCCTTGTGCAGACCCTAGAAAGAAATACACAGCCTGATCGGCCTTTGTGGCGAGGGAGCTTGCTCCCGCTGGGCTGCGAAGCGGTCCCAAAACCTGAGAGTGCGGTTTTCCTGAAACACCGCATCTGCCGGGTTTACGACTGCTGCGCAGCCGAGCGGGAGCAAGCTCCCTCGCCACAGGGACTTCATCAGCCGAGGGCCGTTTTCTCCAGGTGTTCAAGGATGATCGGGTAGACATCGACCACCGCGTTCTTGCCGAACATGCAGTCGATATGGCCGTAGCCCGGCACCACCTGCCGGCTGTAGCGCTCCGGCCCGTTGACTTCGCACACTCGCTGGTAGGTCTTGAGCGTACTTTCCGGCAGATAACACTGGTTATCGGCGCCGCTGATAAAGCAGATCGGCATGGTCAGCCGATCAAAGTGCGGCATGTACACATCGTTGCCTTTGAAATCCACCAGATGTCCTTTGCGCACGATCAGCGCCAGATGTTCGAAGGTCTCGATGTTCGATTCGCCGAACAATTCGTGCAGGTTGTCGTGCAAGGTTTCGTTGAGGGTGTCGTGGCGATACAGCGACGCGTACATGAAGGTGATGCGGTGACACACCGGGTTGGTGCAGTAACCCTGGGCCTCGATCCGCGCGTAGCCGTTGAGGGCCTTGTCGTAGAGTTTGTTGAACCAGTTTTCCTTGCTGTCGGCGTAAGCGGTCATCGACTTGATGCCGATCGCATCGAGCATGCCCGGCAGGTGCAATCCGGCTTTCAAACCCGTCGCGGTGGCGACCACGGTGTCTGCGGCAATTTGTGAGCAGACCACCGAACGCACCCCCTGCAAACCGGCGAGCAGCGACATGAAGAAGGTCGTTGCGCCGTAGCAATGCACCACGCATTGCACATCACGGGCGTCGGTTTGCTGCTGTATCTGCGCGATGGCCGCCTTGAAGTCGTATCGGGCGATCTGATCGCCGTTCCACTCCTTCTTGCTCGCCGGCAGCAAAATGCTCACGCGAAAATCCAGCAACCACACGTCGTAATCGTGCTTGCACAGGTACTCCAGCAGATTGGTCTGGATGGTATCGGTGGAAAAGATGTTCGACCCCACACCCAAGCCATGCACCAGCATCACCGGTCCTTTGCTCCCGGCCTGGTACCGAGTCAGACGCAGTTCGACGCCATCCTCGGTGGGGAAGAAATGCACTGCCGGGACGGGGGCATCCAATGGTCGTTTCAGCCGTGGCGGCGCGTCGGGGTTGAAGTAGATATCGCCGGCAAACACCCCGCCGTAACTTTCCCAGAGAATCCCGGCGAAGAACTTGCCGAACCGTGCCAGGCCTTCGATGCGCTCGCGCTCATTGCGTGCATTGAGCACTTTCATGGTGGTCATCTGCTTGGCGAAATCGGTCGGGTGAATGTGCATCACTCCCGAGCCGATCACTTCGCCCGACTTGTCCGGCCCGCGATACAGCGTCACGTACAGGGTGCTGGTGTCGTGCCAGATATTCAGCACGCCGTTATCTTCCGGTACGGTTTTGAAGGCGCTGAAGAAATAGTCGTTGCCGTCCTCGGCGGTCAGTTTCATGTCGTACTTCATGTGGCGCGTATCGACCTGTTGCTCGAATTGCTCGAACAGGTTGAACACGCCGTTGCTGGCGGTCAGCGGCTGCGGTGACAGTGCCGGAGCGTTCACCGTGCCGACGATGGTCGCCGCGTGTTCCGGCTCCCTGATCATCCGGTTCATGTCGCTGGCGGTGATCGTCAGGGTGAAGTCGATCGGCGAGTTGTCCGCCTCTCCGCGCTTGGCCGCTGCTTCATAAACTTTCAGGTCGGTGCTCTGCGCCGCCGTGAAGGCGCGGGAGAAATAGCCCTTCATGGTTTCCGTAAACTGCACGCCGAGGGTGGGCGGCGCCACCGGTTTGCGCGGCGCAGAAGGCAACGTGTAGTCGATCTGCCAGCCACGGTCGGCGGCGAGCAGGACCATGTTGCGCTCACTCACCGCAGAGATGGTCAGCAGCGGATTGACCGCCAGCGAGGTCGGAATCACCGCGCCATCGGTGACGTAGAGATTGGCGTAAACATCAGTGCCGCTGGCACCGCTGAACACCTGGCCCTTGTGATTGACCACGCCTTGCGCCGCGTCTTCACCCATCACGCAACCGCCCAGCGGGTGTACCGAAACGATGCTGTGCTTGAGCAGTTTGGTCCAGATCGGGTTCTCCACCCAGACCCCGCCCAATGCCTTGGTGCTCTGGCGCAGACGTTCGTTGCCGAGTTTGAAGTTCTCCTGCTCGCCAACACCTGGCCAATCGATGCGCAACTGATCCTTGCTGTCGAGGACCATCCGCCCCTGCCCGCTGTCATGGCTCATGATCAGGTAGGTCTGCATGTTGTGCAGTGCGCCGTAATAAGGGCCGCGCAGGAAGCTTTCGGCTTCACGTTCCTTGTACTTCAGCTTGCCACTGAAGCTCTCGTCAGTGGCCACGCCGATCATCTCGGCAAACCCGGCCATCGCCGGCACCATCGGCCGCCCGAGGGCGCCGGGAATCGAGCCTTCCTCGATGACCATGCGGCTGCGCCAGTCGCCTTCGGTGCGCATGTCGATGACCGAAGTGATGCACGGGCCAACCGGGTGCAGTTCCTTGGCCGGGTGCGCACCGAAACCGATGCCGTTGATGGTCTGCTCGCAGTTGTGGCCGAAGCCGAGGATGTCGCCGTTGCCGCTCATGTTCTCGCCGAGCTGGCCGGACATCACCACGCCTTTGTCCCGGGAACGCAGGAGGATTTCGGTTGAACCGAGCGTGCCGGCAGAGACCACAACGATGTCGGCCTTCACGAACAGGGTCGGTGCACTGAACATCTCGCGACCACTGTCCAGGTACTGGAAATGCACGATCCAGCCGTCGCCATCACGCTCCAGATGCCGCACTTCGGCCTGACAGAAAATCTCCGCGCCGTGGTTCCAGGCGTCGGGCAGATAGTTCATCAGCGTGGTGTTCTTGGCTTTGTTGTTACAGCCCGAAACGCAGTCGCCGCACTGGTTGCACGGCAGCTGCTCGACGCCGACATGGTTGAGGTTGTTCGGCAGCTTGTCGAAAGTCACGTTGATAGGCGGCTTGTAGAAATGCGCGCCCTGCTGGAGGTAGTCGGCGGATTTCCTGTTGGCGTCGAGTTTCGGCAGGTTCGGTGCAGTGCTCGGGTAAGGGTTGGGCTTGAGCATCTCCCGGGCGCGGGCGTAACCGTCCTTGAGCAACGTATCACGGTGTTCCCGCACCGCTTGCGGCCAACGCGGATCGTCGAATACGCCGGGCTCCGGCTCAAGGGCAACGTTGGCATTGATCAGCGACGTGCCGCCGAGGCCGCAACCGACCACGACGTTTTGCTGGGCGTTCACGTGCAAATCGAACATACCGGTACGCGAACCGATATGCCCGTCCGGGTCATGCACCTGCAGTTCCTCGGTGGCGGCGATCATGGTGTTTGGGTATTCGCCGGGCAGGATTTCCCGACCGCGTTCAAGCAGGCACACACGCTTGCCGGCACGGGACAGGCGCGAGGCAGCAATACCGCCGCCGTAGCCTGAACCAATGACAATCACATCGTAGTGTTCCTTGATCTCGCTGAGAGGCGTTGCGATCCGTGTCATGAAGTGATTCCTCTAATCAGGCAGATGGGGCAACTCTGCGGTTGCCTGCAATCAATGGGCGAACGGGTACCTGGCCACCGGAGAAATTCCGGCCACAGCACAGCGGTCTGGCGGGTCTGGCGGGGGGGGCGCGCTACAGGCGAGCGTGCTGATTGGCAGCGCGTCGGGGCGTGCGCTTGCGTGGGGAGGGCGGGGGGGGGTGCGGCTGGCTATCCATCATGCGTTCTCCCAGAACCTGATGTGGATAAATGACGGCTGTCCTTGTGCCATTGCAGTGAAGACAGCACAGGAATCGAAGTCAAGGCAACTTCTTAGAACTGTATGAAATGTAATCAATTGCCATTTGGACTAAGCCGGCCGGGGCTTGCAAGGTTTGGCGAACAAGTTATCCACATAGCCACCCACAGCAAATGGGGGTAACTGTGCATGAGCCAAAAATTATCGTGCTGATTTACAAAGAAAAATCGTGACTTATGCAGAACAGGCGGTTGCGGGGGACATTGGTTGTTTTTTAATCATATCTTTGCAAGCCATGATTTTAATGGCCTGTGGAGGACAGCGAACATGTTATCCACAGAAGCGCCAACAGAGTTCGGGGGTAACTTTGCGGCGCCTGTGGAAAAACGCTCAAACGTGCGAATAACCAGGGCTTACAAATGAATTCGAGGCTGAAAAGCGTAAAGCGATCAAATATTGACCAATGCAGTGAAGGGCTTGGTTTATAAGGCTCCCAGCGGGCAACGAACATCTTATCCACAGAAGCACCAACAGAGTTTGGGGGCAACTTGCGGCGTTATCCCGCAGAAAAACCTCATAAAAACCGTAAGTTAGGCTGGTTGTTTTTTGATCTGCGGGCTGCAGGCCACGGCTTACTTGACCTGTGATGAAGGGCCAACACGTTATCCACAGACTGACCAACAGGGATTGTGCGTAACCGCTGTCCGGTGGATAACCCAACGCTAAGCGCGGTGCATCAGATAGGCTTCTCCGGTTACCCGAATCAGCGGATGCGGCGTGACCTGGCAAGTCTTGATGATGCGGAAGCCATGGCGCTCATAAAATCGCCGCGCACCGGTGTTGGCTGCGTAGTCAATCAGGCTCAGGCCGTTTAGCGCCATCTGATCAGCGCGCGCCTGAGCATGCTCGAGGAACTGCACACCCAGGCCCCGATTGCGCCAGCCTTCATGCAGCGCCAGGCTGGAGATGTACAACGAATCGGGCACTTCCATATCGGCGTACGGTGCCAGCACCGGATCAGTGGACGGCGTGTGCTCGGGATCCTCGCGCATCGCATAACTGTGCATCATGCCAACGACCCGGTCTTCGGCCTCAGCGACCATGCAGTTCTGCCAGGAGAAATCCACATCGTCGCGGGCATAACGGCGCTCGCCGACATCCAGCAGCGCCTCCCCAGGCTCCGCCAACTGGCTCCAGATGTAATCCGAGGCGCCTTCCGAGGAAATCTGAAACAGACGCGCAATGTCGCGCGCATCCGAGCGCCGGGCAGGGCGAAACTTGACGGTCATTCAGTTGACTCCTTGTGGGGTGAGTGGCTTTTTACCCTGCGTTTGAAACCGGCCGCAAACAGAAGCGCCAGGTTTTTCGTGTCAACCAATGACAGCTGTCGGCGCGCCCCTACGAGCATTGGTTGCGGGGGTCAGCGGACCACGCCTTCCTCGATCAGCAACTTGAGGATCGCTTCGGCACCGGCCTGTGGGGTGATGCCCTTGAGCACTTGCCCGCCGCCGCCACTGGCTTTGGCGGTCGCAGCCTTCATGCGGTCGGCGCCGCTTTTGGCTTTGATCACTTTCAGGCGTTTGGGCCGTGGTTTGGCCGGTTGCAGAGTGGCGACAGACAAGAGCTCATCGTCGACGACTTCAACCTCATCAGCCTCCAGAATCCCTCGCTGTGCCGGGCCATATGCACTCTGCCGAGGTTTCGGCGCGGCGTTATCCACAGTGGCCAGAAACGGCAATTTGACCTTCAGGCGCCGCCGCTGCCCACGCGGCAAGGCTTGCAGGACCAGCGCCGAACCGTCATTGATCGACTCGACCTGCGCCAGGCCGACCACCAGTGGCCAGCCCAGACCTTCCGCCAGCAGGAACGGCAACATCCCCGAGCCTTCACCGGTTTCCGCCTGACTGCCGGTCAGCACCACTTGCGCCCCGGCATCGCGAAGGTACGCGGTCAGCGCCGGCAAAGCGTCGGCGCCAACGGGTTGTTCCAGCACATGCAGCTGTTCCAGGCCCATGCCCAGATAGGCACGCAGTGCCGGTTCGGCGATGTCGCCGGCGTGCAGCACTTGCAGGTTATCCCCAGCCAGTTGCAGACCCAGTTCCACTGCGCGGGCATCCTGATCGGCGCGGCGCGGGCGGCCCGAAGTCGGGTGGGCGCCGATGGAGACGAGGCTGATCACGTTGGTGCTCATAACTGTTTTCCTTATGCCGCGTCGCGTCGGCCGTCGTTGCGGTAGGCCTCTACCGCCTCGATCAGGGCCTGCAGAATCTCTGCGCTTTCGCCAATCACCGAGAGGTCGGCGCGTTTGATCATGTCGCAACCCGGATCAAGATTGATCGCCACCACCTTGTCGCAGGCACCGATGCCTTGCAGGTGCTGGATCGCCCCGGAAATACCCACCGCGACGTAGACTCGCGCGGTGACCCAGGTGCCGGACGCGCCGACCTGGCGATCGCGGGCCATGAAGCCATCGTCCACCGCCACGCGAGAAGCGCCTTCGGTAGCGCCGAGGGCTGATGCCGTTTCGTGAAACAGCTGCCAGTCCTTGACGCCGTTGCCGCCGGAGAAAATGAACTCGGCCTCGGCCATCGGGATCGCCGCCGGATCCACCGCCACCGCGCCGAGATCTTCGATTCGCGACAGGCTGCGCACGACGCTTGTGGATAACTCCACCGGTAACGCTTCGTGTCGGGTTTCGCTGACCGGCTCGGCGCATTCGGCAGCGGCGAGAATCAACCGCGCCACTGGACGCGCCAGGTCTTGCAACCCGGCACCGGCGCGGCCGATGCACTCCTGATCCTTGACCTGCCAGACCCGTGTAGCCGGGCGCTCGCCCAAGGCTGCGGCAAAGCGCCGACCGAGTTCACCGCCACCGCTGCGGCTGTCCGGCAGCAACCAGTGACGCGGATTGAACTGGTTATCCACAGCGCGCAAACCCTGCACTCGTTGTTCCGGTGCATAACCGCTGAAATGCTCGCCTTCGAGCACCAGCAGGCGATCGACGCCAGCGGTTTCGAACGTGCTTTCCTTGTGCTCACCGAAGACCACAGCGAGCACCGCGCCGTCGGTGCCGGCCAACTGATGAGCGAGGCCGAGCAGATCGCGATCGTGGCTGCTCAGGCGGCCGCCGACCATATCCGGCACCACGCCGATATAGAACGCCGGAGCCGGAACCTGATGCAGCGGCAACTGCACTTCCACCGTGGCCGAGCGTTTGACCGCCCCGCCCTGCTGCGCGCCGCTGCGGTCGATCCGTTTGATGCCGTTGGGCCCGATAAAACCCATGCCATGGGGATTCTTGCGGATGACGCCGTTAGGCCCCATCCAGCTGTGTTGCGCCGGTTGCATCGCCGCGTGCAGCGGATGCAGACGGTTACGCGCGATCCATTCGGCGCGCGGGTCGCGGCGGATAATGTCGCTCATCAATGCACCTCCGCAGGTTCACGTTTGGCCGGCGTGGCAGGCTTGCCTGGCGCGGCGTCTTCGAGCAGCGCGTCGGCCACCAGTTCGGCGATGTCCTTGATCAGCGGACGCGGTTCGACCACGCCTTCGAGCATCGCCGTGCACTGTGGACAACCCACCGCCACCAGCTCGGCGCCGGTTTCGCGGATGTCTTCCATGCGCATGTCGGGGATGCGCTGTTTGCCCGGAATGTCGGTGATCGGCGCGCCACCACCGCCGCCGCAGCAGCGCGAGCGGAAACCGGACCGTTGCATCTCTTTGACTTCGATGCCGAGCGCACGCAGCACTTCACGCGGTGCTTCGTACTCGCCGTTGTAGCGGCCCAGGTAGCACGGATCGTGATAGGTCACGCTGTTGCCTTTGTGCTGCCCGAGGTTGAGCGCGCCGGCCTGAATGATCTCGGCCATGTAGGTGCTGTGGTGCTGCACCAGGTAGTTGCCATCGAAAGCGCCGTACTCGTTTTTCAGCACATGGAAACTGTGCGGATCGCAGGTGACGATGCGGTTGAAGCTGTATTTGGCCAACGTCTGGATGTTGCGCTTGGCCAGCAACTGGAACGTCGCTTCGTCGCCCAGACGCCGCGCCACATCACCGCTGTCGCGCTCTTCGAGGCCGAGCACGGCGAAGTCGATTTTTGCCGCTTTCAACACGTTGACGAAGGCGCGCAAGGTGCGCTGGTTGCGCATGTCGAAGGCGCCGTCGCCGACCCAGAACAGCACGTCGGTGGATTTCTTTTCGCTGAGCAGATTGAGGTTCAGATCCGCCGCCCAGTTCATCCGCCCGCCCGGGGCGAAACCGCCGGGGTTGTCGGTGGCGATCAGGTTTTCGAGGACTTCGGCGCCCTTGTTCGGCGTCGCGCCTTTTTCCAGGGTCAGGTGACGGCGCATGTCGACGATCGCGTCGACGTGCTCGATCATCATCGGGCATTCCTCGACGCAGGCACGGCAGGTGGTGCACGACCAGAGGGTTTCGGCGTCGACCAGACCGTTGACGATCGGTTGATGCGGATTGCCGCCATGCTCGCCAATCGGTTTGCCTGGATACGGGCTGCCGGCGAATTTGGCGTCGGTGCCGCCAGCGAGGCCGACGACCATGTCCTGAATCAGTTTTTTCGGATTCAGCGGCTGGCCGGCAGCGAAAGCCGGACAGGCCGCTTCGCACTTGCCGCACTGCACGCAGGCGTCGAAACCGAGCAACTGGTTCCAGGTGAAATCCTTGGGTTTTTCCACGCCCAGCGGCGCATCGGGATTGTTCAGGTCCAGCGGTTTCAAACCGGTCGAGCGACCGCCGCCAAAGCGTTCCGGACGGCGATGCCAGGCCAGGTGCAGGGCACCGGCAAAGGCGTGTTTCATCGGCCCGCCCCAGGTCATGCCGAAGAACAGTTCCGTCACGCCCCACAACACGCCAACGCCGAGAATGGCTGCAAGCACCCAACCACCGAAGTTCTCCGGCAGGATCCCGGCCGCTGGCAGGGTCACCAGGAAGAACGACGCCGAGAACGCCAGCAGGCTTTTTGGCAGGCGCATCCACGGGCCTTTCGACAGACGCGCAGGCGGATTGACCCGACGCAGGTACATAAAGATCGCGCCGACGAACATCACCGCCGACATCAGCAGCAAGGCGTAGCCGAGGATACGGTTATGCAGGCCGAAGCCGTGTACCAGAATGGCCAGCACAATCGACGCCACCGCACCGCCCGCCGTGGCGACGTGGGTGTTGGCGATGTATTTGTCCCGCGCCACGACGTGGTGCAGGTCGACCATGTAGCGCTTGGGCATGGCCAGCAGACCGCCAAGCAGATCGACCTTCGCCGCCCGCCCCCGGCGCCACATGTTCATCCGCCGCAACGCGCCGAGGACAGCGAGGCCCAGAGCAGCGAACAACAAAATTGGAAGAAGGGTGTTCAACATGGTGAAGCTCCCAAAGACCTCGGGGTCATTTGTGCGCTGGCAAGAGCAACGCACCTACCTGTGGCGAGGGAGCTTGCTCCCGCTGGAGTGCGAAGCGCTCCCACTACCGTCGCCGGTATATGCCTGATACACCGTGACTACAGATTTGGGGCCGCTTCGCAGCCCGGCGGGAGCAAGCTCCCTCGCCACAGGTGATCGTGGTGATGCCGTCAGAAATCCTTGCACAGTCGCAGGGCGTCATAGATCGCGGCATGGGTATTACGCTGCGCCACGCAGTCGCCGATGCGGAACAGCAAGTAGCCGTCACCCGCCTCGCTCAGCGAAGGCTGCGGCTGGATCGCGAACAGCGCTTCGACGTCGATCTGGCCCTTGTTGCGCGAGCCGTCCTTGAGGGCGTAGTAGATTTCCTCGTCCGGGCGCACGCCGTTTTCGACGACCACCTGATCGACCACCCGCTCCTCTTTCGCGCCGGTGTATTCGTTCTCCAGTACCGCAATCAGCTTGTCGCCTTCGCGGTAGACCTTCTCCAGCATCATGTCGCCGGTCATGATCACTTCTTTCGGGTACATGCTGCGGTAGTAGGTCGGGAACGACGTACCGCCGATGGCCACGCCCGGCTTGATGTCGTCGGTGACGATCTCGACCTGGCTGCCCTTGTCGGCGAGGAAGTCGGCCACCGACATCCCGGTGAACTCGCAAATGGTGTCGTAGACCAGCACGTTCTTGCCCGGCGCGACTTTGCCGTCGAGCACGTCCCAGCTGCTCACCACCAGCCCTTCGGCGGCGCCCCAGTGTTCGTTCTGCTCCAGGTACGGATGCCCGCCGACCGCCAGCACCACGACATCCGGACGCAGGTCCATGATCGTATCGGCGTCCGCCGCCGTGCCGAGGCGCAGATCGACTTTCAGCCGCGCCAGTTCCAGCTGGAACCAGCGGGTGATGCCGGCGATCTGATCGCGCTGCGGCGCTTTCGATGCAGTAGTGATCTGCCCACCGATGAATTCTTTCTTCTCGAACAAGGTCACGTCGTGGCCACGTTCGGCCGCCACACGCGCAGCTTCCATCCCGGCCGGGCCGGCACCAACGATGACCACTTTGCGTTTCGGCCCGGTGGATTTCTCGATGATGTGCGGCACGCCCATGTATTCCCGGGACGTCGCAGCGTTCTGGATGCACAACACATCAAGACCTTGATACTGGCGGTCGATGCAATAGTTGGCGCCGACGCACTGTTTGATCTGGTCGATCTGGCCCATCTTGATCTTGGCGATCAGGTGCGGGTCAGCGATGTGCGCGCGGGTCATGCCGACCATGTCGACGTAACCGCCTTCAAGGATGCGCGTAGCCTGGTTCGGATCCTTGATGTTCTGGGCGTGCAGCACCGGCACCTTGACCACTTCCTTGATTCCGGCGGCCAGATGCAGGAACGGCTCCGGTGGATAACTCATGTTCGGAATCACGTTGGCCAGGGTGTTGTGCGTATCGCAACCCGAGCCGACCACGCCGATGAAATCGAGCATGCCGGTGTCGTCGTAATACTTGGCGATCTGCTTCATGTCCTCGTGGGACAAGCCGTCCGGGTGGAACTCGTCACCGCACAGGCGCATGCCGACGCAGAAATCGTCACCAACCTCGGCGCGCACGGCTTTGAGCACTTCCAGACCGAACTTCATCCGCCCTTCGAAGCTGCCGCCCCACTCGTCGGTGCGCTTGTTGACGCGCGGGCTCCAGAACTGGTCGATCATGTGCTGGTGCACGGCCGACAGCTCGACGCCATCGAGGCCACCGGCCTTGGCCCGGCGCGCCGCCTGTGCGTAGTTGCCGATCACCCGCCAGATCTCTTCCGGCTCGATGGTCTTGCAGGTGGCGCGGTGCACCGGTTCACGGATGCCCGACGGCGACATCAGCGTCGGCCAGTTGAAGCCGTCCCAGCGCGAGCGCCGGCCCATGTGGGTAATCTGAATCATGATCTTGGCGCCATGCTTGTGCATGGCGTCGGCCAGATTCTGGAAGTGCGGAATGATCCGGTCGGTAGACAGATTGACCGAGCTCCACCATTCCTGCGGGCTGTCGATCGCCACGACGGACGAACCGCCGCAGATGGCCAGGCCGATGCCGCCCTTGGCCTTCTCTTCGTAATACTTGACGTAGCGGTCGGTGGTCATGCCACCGTCAGTCGCGTAGACCTCGGCGTGCGCGGTGCTGAGCACGCGGTTGCGGATGGTCAGTTTGCCGATCTGGATCGGCTGGAACATTGCTTCGAAAGCCATGGCACGGTCCTCGGCTTACAACGGCTTGACGATGAACAAGCCGTCATCGTGGCCCTCTTCGGAGCCTCCGTAGACTTGTTCGGCCACAGTACGGATCTTGCTGCCACGGGCTTCGAGAATCTGATCCATGGCACCGGCGAACCAGCCGGTGAACATGTAATCGACCTTGCGCCCGACCTTGCCGTAGACATAGACGAATGCCGAGTGCTCGAGCTTGACGCTGGCGGTGCCCTGGTCGAGGTCGATGTCCTGAATCTTGAACAGGCCCCAGCCGCGTTGCGACAGGCGCTTCATGTAGTGCTCGAACACCGCGACGCCTTCCAGGCCGTGGCATTCGGCTTCCTTTTCACACCAGTGCCAGGCGGATTTGTAGCCGGCCTTGTAGAGGATTTCCGCATAGGCTTCGGCGCCCAGCACTTCCTCGATGCCCATGTGGTTGTTGACGAAGAAATGCCGCGGCACATAGAGCATGGGCAAGGCGTCGGAGGTCCAGACACCGGTCTCGCTGTCGACTTCGATAGGCAATTGCGGGGCGATCTTGGCCATGGAAACTTAACTCCAGAAAAATTATGGTTCAGTGGTGGCCGCGGCCCTCACCCCAGCCCTCTCCCGCAGGAGAGGGGGCAGTTCGGCGGCGGTCGTGAAAGCGTTATTCGCCCCAGACGTCTTTGAGGACGTTCACCCAGTTCTCACCCATGATCTTGCGCACCACACGTTCGGAATGACCGCGCTTGAGCAGGGTTTCGGTTAGGTTGGGGAATTCGCCGACGGTGCGGATGCCCAGCGGGTTGATGATCTTGCCGAAGCTGGTCAGGCGGCGGGCGTAGCCCTTGTCGTGGGTCAGGTATTCGAAGAAATCCTGGCCGTGACCCTGAGTGAAATCGGTGCCGATGCCGATGGCGTCTTCGCCAACGATGTTCATGGTGTATTCGATGGCTTCGGCGTAATCGTCGATGGTCGAATCGATGCCCTTGGCGAGGAACGGCGCGAACATGGTCACGCCGACAAAACCGCCGTGGTCGGCGATGAACTTCAGCTCTTCATCGGACTTGTTGCGCGGGTGCTCTTTGAGACCCGACGGCAGACAGTGGGAATAGCAGACCGGTTTTTTCGATTCGAGGATGACCTCTTCGGAAGTCTTGGAACCGACGTGGGACAGGTCGCACATGACGCCGACGCGGTTCATCTCGGCGACGATTTCGCGACCGAAACCCGACAGGCCGCCGTCACGTTCGTAGCAACCGGTGCCGACCAGATTCTGGGTGTTGTAGCACATCTGCACGATGCCCACGCCGAGCTGCTTGAACACCTCGACATAGCCGATCTGGTCTTCAAAGGCATGGGCATTCTGGAAGCCGAAGAGGATGCCGGTCTTGCCTTGTTCCTTGGCGCGACGGATGTCGGCGGTGGTGCGCACCGGCATCACCAGGTCGCTGTTTTCACGGATCAGTTTCTGGCTGGCAGCGATGTTGTTCACGGTCGCCTGAAAGCCTTCCCACACCGACACAGTGCAGTTGGCTGCCGTCAGACCGCCCTTGCGCATGTCTTCGAACAGCTCGCGGTTCCATTTGGCAATGATCAGACCGTCGATAACGATGCTGTCGGCGTGTAATTCGGCTGGGCTCATCAGGCGTCCCCTTATTGGCGATTCGTGCGCCGAATCGTCTGCCGGCGCTTTGGGGCCAGCATATGCCTCGGTGCCGGGGCGACCGGGTGCAAAAACGACAGGGGAATTGCCGAAAGCGTCAATCCGCGACAAAGGGTCGTCAGCCGCCCTCCTCGGCCGGCTGTTCAAGCCCGCGCGCTTGCGCCAGAATCTGCCGCAGCCTGCACCTACCCACGGATTAGAGCGACCCCAATGAAATCGATCTTCCTCGCCCTGGCACTGATTGCGACCGGCGCCCACGCCGCCGAAGAATCCGAGAACAACCCGTGCGACGCGGTGGAAAACGACATCCAGACCCTGGAATGCTCCGCCTACAGCCGCACCACCGCCGAAGACCTGCTGAAGGACAACTACGCCAGCCTCAACGAACGCATGCAGGCCGCCTACGGCAAGCACCCGACGCAACTGGCCGACATCACCGCCAAACTGAAAACCGCCCAGCAGCAATGGCTGAAAACCCGCGATGCCGATTGCGCGGTGGAAGCCTTCCCGGCGACGGCGGGGAGCAAAGCGTTCACCATTGCGCAGAATGATTGTGTCGCGCGGATGAGTGACGAGCGGTCGGAGTTTTTGGAGTCGATTGGGCAGGAGTGAGTGTTTGAGCTGTAAGCTGAACCTCTTAAGCCAGTCTAAGGATTCCCATGAACATCTGCGGCATTGAAATCAAAGGCAGCGAAGCGATCATCGCCGTGGCTGCGCTCGACGGTTCGACGTTGAGCCACATCCCTCTCGCCACGAAAAAGATCGCTCTCGATGATGATGACGAGGCGGCGAACGTGCGGCGGTTCGCGGCGCAGGTGGCGTCGTTCGTGCGGGAGAACTCGGTGGACCGGATTGCGATCAAGAAGCGCAGCAAGAAGGGTGAGTTTGCCGGTGGGCCGACGACGTTCAAGATTGAGGGGGTGTTTCAGTTGCTCGATGGTTGTGAGGTGACGCTGTTGTCGCCGCAGACGATCAATGCACAGGCCAAGAAGCACAATTTCGAGCTGCCGGGGACGCTGAACAAGTATCAGCATGAGGCTTACAAGGCGGCGTGCTCGGCGTTGGTGAAGAAATAATGTCGATCGAATTGTAGGAGTGAGCCTGCTCGCGATAGCGGTGGGTCAGTCCCACACATGTGAGCCGATAGACCGCTATCGCGAGCAGGCTCACTCCTACAGGGGTTTTGTGTGCATTCACTCAGGCCTGCGCGGTACGCCGATCCTCGCGCGGGCAACGGGCAAATCTGGCGCGATAGCTGCGGGTGAAGTACGACGGTGATTCAAACCCGCAGGCAATGCTGACCTCAAGCACGCTCATGTCGGTCTGACGCAACAGCTGCCGGGCCTTTTCCAACCTCAACCGCAGATAGAAATTGCTCGGCGTGTCGTTCAGGTGCAGGCGAAACAAGCGCTCCAGCTGCCGTCGCGTCACCTTGATCGACTCCGCCAGTTGCAGCGTGCTCAGCGGCGGTTCGCTGTGCTGCTCCATTTCGCCGATCACCTGCACCAGTTTCTTGTTGCTGATGCCGTAGCGTGTGGCGACTTCCATGCGCTGGTGGTCTTTGCGCGGGCGGATGCGCCCGAGCACAAACTGCTCGCTGACCTGAATCGCCAGTTGCGGGCCGTGGGCCTGGGCGATCAGATCGAGCATCAGATCTATCGACGCCGTGCCACCGGCCGAAGTGATGCGCCGGCGGTCTATCTCGAACAGTTCCTGGGTAACGCTGAGCTGTGGATAAGACTCCTTGAACGCATCGATCGCCTCCCAGTGCAGGGTCAGGCGATGGCCATCAAGCAGACCCGCTTCGGCGAGAACGAAGCTACCGGTGTCGATCGCGCCGAGGTTCACGCCGTCCTTGTCCAGCCTGCGCAACCAGTGCTCCAAGGTCGTCGTGATGAACTTCAGCGGTTCGAAGCCGGCCACCACCAGTAACGTCGCGCCTTTTTTCAGCGGTTCCAGAGCCGCATCGGCGTTGACCGACATGCCGTTGCTTGCCAGTACCGCGCCGCCATCGGCGCTGAGCACATGCCAGCGGTACAGCTCGCCACGAAAGCGGTTGGCCACCCGCAGCGGTTCGATCGCGGAGATAAAGCCGATGGCGGAGAACCCCGGCATCAGCAAAAAATAGAAATCCTGGGACATGGGCGCACTCGGTTGGCGGACGCGTGGCTCGTTGATACGCCGATTGTCGGCGGCGTTCAAGCGTGCAGGTCGCTACAGTGCAAATGCCAGTCGCCGCAGTGCGCTTTCACGGGCGTATAGCTGCGTAACTTGGCATCACCGGCGCGCAGATGCCGGGAACCACAATAATCGAACTGCCGAGGAACCCGACATGAAACGACTGATCAGCAGCTGCGTTCTTGCACTCAGCGGTACCGCTTTCTTCAGCACCGGCGTGATGGCGGCCGAACCGGCCTCCTGCAAGAACGTACGCATGGGTGTGGTCAACTGGACTGACGTGATCGCCACCAGTGCCATGACCCAGGTCCTGCTCGACGGCCTCGGCTACAACACCAAACAGACCAGCGCCTCCCAGCAGATCATCTTCGCCGGGATCCGTGATCAGCGCCTGGACCTGTTCCTCGGCTATTGGAACCCGTTGATGACGCAGACCATCACGCCGTTCGTCGAGGCCAAGCAGGTGAAAGTGCTCGAGGCACCGAGCCTGAAAGATGCCCGCGCCACCCTCGCCGTGCCGACGTATCTGGCCGACAAAGGCCTGAAAACCTTCGCTGACATCGCCAGGTTCGAGAAAGAACTGGGCGGCAAGATCTACGGCATCGAGCCTGGCTCGGGCGCCAATACCCAGATCAAAGCGATGATCGCCAAGAACCAGTTCGGCCTCGGCAAATTCCAGCTCGTCGAGTCGAGCGAAGCCGGCATGCTTGCCGCCGTCGATCGCGCCGTGCGCCGCAAGGAAGCCGTGGTGTTCTTCGGCTGGGCGCCGCACCCGATGAACGTCAACATTCAGATGACCTATCTGACCGGCAGCGAAGATGCCCTTGGCCCGAACGAAGGCATGGCTACGGTGTGGACTGTCACTTCACCGAAATACGCCGAGCAGTGCCCGAACATCGGCCGCCTGCTGACCAACCTGACCTTCACCGCCGAAGCCGAGAGCCGGATGATGCAGCCGCTGCTCGATCACAAGGATGCCTTCGAGTCGGCGAAGCAGTGGCTCAAGGATCACCCCGAAGACAAACAGCGCTGGCTTGAAGGTGTGACGACTTTCGATGGCAAACCGGCCGCTGAAAATCTGCAACTGACCAGCAAATAACCCCTCGCCCTGACCCTCTCCCACAGGGAGAGGGTATTTCAATCAAGCTTCACAGCCCCGTAACGGGCTGCGGACAGACCCATCACGCCTGAAGGAAACGCACCATGAACCACGACGTCATCATCACCTGCGCACTCACCGGTGCTGGCGACACGACCGCCAAGAGCCCGCATGTGCCGGTCACCCCGAAACAGATCGCCGCTGCGGCAGTGGAAGCGGCCAAGGCTGGCGCCACCGTGGTGCACTGCCATGTGCGCGATCCGCAGACCGGCAAGTTCAGCCGTGACGTGGCGCTGTATCGCGAAGTGATGGAGCGCATCCGCGAGGCCGACGTCGACATCATCGTCAACCTCACCGCCGGGATGGGCGGAGACCTGGAAATCGGCGCTGGCGAGCAGCCGATGGAGTTCGGCCCGAACACCGATCTGGTCGGCCCGCTGACCCGTCTCGCCCACGTTGAAGAGCTGCTTCCGGAAATCTGCACCCTCGATTGCGGCACGCTGAATTTCGGCGACGGCGACACCATTTACGTCTCCACGCCGGCACAACTGCGCGCCGGCGCCAAGCGCATCACCGAACTGGGGGTGAAAGCCGAGCTGGAGATTTTCGACACCGGGCATCTGTGGTTCGCCAAGCAGATGATCAAGGAAGGCTTGCTCGACAACCCGCTGTTCCAGCTGTGCCTGGGCATCCCGTGGGGCGCGCCGGCCGATACCACCACCATGAAAGCCATGGTCGACAACCTGCCCGCCGATGCGGTGTGGGCCGGATTCGGCATTGGCCGCATGCAGATGCCGATGGCCGCGCAAGCGGTGCTGCTCGGCGGCAACGTGCGGGTCGGGCTGGAAGACAACCTGTGGCTGGACAAAGGCGTGCTGGCGACCAATGGCCAATTGGTTGAGCGCGCCACGGAGATCCTCAGCCGCCTCGGTGCCCGCGTGCTCACGCCGGCGGAAGGCCGCAAGAAAATGGGCCTGACCCAGCGCGGCTGATCCCATCACCCATTCCACCTGTAGGAGCTGCCGAAGGCTGCGATCTTTTGCCTTTGATTTTTAGAAGCAAGATCAAAAGATCGCAGCCTTCGGCAGCTCCTACGGGGTCCTCGACTATCAGGGAATACCTATGCGCTTTATCACCGAAATCAAAACCTTCGCCGCCCTCGGCAGCGGTGTCATCGGCAGTGGCTGGGTCGCCCGCGCCCTCGCTCATGGCCTCGACGTGGTGGCCTGGGATCCGGCGCCCGGCGCCGAAGCGGCGTTGCGCCAGCGCGTGGCCAATGCCTGGGGCGCGCTGGAGAAGAACGGCCTGGCGCCGGGCGCTTCGCAGGATCGCCTGCGCTTTGTCGCCACCATCGAGGAATGCGTGCGCGACGCCGATTTCATTCAGGAGAGCGCCCCCGAGCGGCTGGAACTGAAACTCGATCTGCACAGCAAAATCAGCGCCGCCGCCAAGCCCGACGCCTTGATTGGCTCGAGCACTTCAGGCCTGCTGCCCAGCGAGTTCTACGAGAGTTCGACGCACCCTGAACGCTGCGTGGTCGGGCATCCGTTCAATCCGGTCTATCTGTTACCGCTGGTGGAAGTGGTCGGCGGCAGGCACACCGCGCCTGAGGCGGTTCAAGCGGCGATGCAAGTCTACGAATCTCTTGGCATGCGTCCGTTGCATGTGCGCAAGGAAGTGCCGGGGTTCATCGCCGATCGCTTGCTTGAAGCGCTGTGGCGCGAGGCGCTGCATCTGGTAAATGACGGTGTGGCGACGACCGGCGAGATCGACGATGCGATTCGTTTTGGCGCCGGCCTGCGTTGGTCGTTCATGGGTACATTCCTGACTTACACCCTGGCCGGCGGCGATGCCGGCATGCGCCACTTCATGTCGCAATTCGGCCCGGCGTTGCAGTTGCCTTGGACGTATCTGCCAGCGCCGGAGCTGACCGACAAGCTGATCGATGATGTGGTCGATGGCACCAGTGAACAGTTGGGCCGCCACAGCATCTCGGCGCTGGAGCGCTATCGTGATGACTGCCTGCTGGCGGTGCTTGAGGCGGTGAAGACCACCAAAGAGAAGCATGGGATGAGTTTCAGCGAGTGATGGGGTTGGCATGACATCGCTGCCCTCACCCTAGCCCTCTCCCAGAGGTAGAGGGGACTGACCGAGTTGATTGTTCGAGCTACGCCGACTTGCACCACTGAGCCGAACTCAGGTTTTGAATAGCATAAAGATCGGCTCCCTTTCCCCCTCTTCCCCCTGGGGGAGAGGGCTGGGGTGAGGGGTAGCTCTTGATCTTAAAAACCCGCCCAATGCCCGGAACCCAAACCATGCCGCACCTCACCACTTACCAAACCAGGATCATCCCCGACTGGGTCGACTACAACGGCCACCTGCGCGATGCCTTCTACCTGCTGATCTTCAGCTATGCCACCGACGCGCTGATGGATCGCCTGTGCATGGACAGCAACAACCGCGAGGCCAGCGGCCATTCGCTGTTCACCCTCGAGCTGCACCTCAATTACCTGCACGAAGTGAAGCTCGAAACCGAGGTCGAAGTGCGCACGCAAATCATCGGCCACGACAGCAAGCGTCTGCACCTCTACCACAGCCTGCACACAATCGGCGAGGAACAGGAACTGGCCGGCAATGAACAGATGCTCCTGCACGTCGACCTCGCCGGCCCGCGCTCGGCGCCGTTCAGCCCCGACACGCTGCATCGCCTGCAAGCGATCGTCGCTGAGCAGACCGACCTGCCCGCTCCCGCTTACATCGGCCGCGTGATCGCGCTGCCACCTGCCCGGTAAATCCCTCCATCATCAAGGAGCCGCCATGAACACCGCCGTCGCTGTTGCCGATTTTCGTACTTATCCGTTGATCAGCGCGCTACGCGGCGTGCAGGGTCTGGCGGATCGCGTTGTCATCGAATGGGCTGACAGTCGTGTCAGCCCGTTTCACCACGTATGGCTGCGCGACAATTGCCCGTGTGATCGCTGCGTCTATAGCGTGACCCGCGAGCAGGTCTTCGAGAGCGTCGATGCCGCCGAGGATCTGCAACCACTGGCCACGCGCATCGACACCGACGGCTGCCTGCGCATCGACTGGCAGGATGGTCACCTCAGCCGCTTCGATCCGGGCTGGTTGCGCGCTCACGCCTATGACGACGAGTCCCGCGCCGAACGCCTGGCCGGCAAACCGCAGAGCCGTTTGTGGCATAGCGATCTGCAGTTGCCGGTGTTCGAGCACGCCGCTCTGATGAACGACAACGCTGCCCTGCTGCAATGGTTGCTCGCCGTGCGTGACATCGGCCTGACTCAAGTGCGCGGCGTGCCCACCGAGCCGGGCTCGCTGAAGCTCATTGCGCAGCGGATTTCCTTCATCCGCGAAAGCAATTTCGGCGTGCTGTTCAATGTGCAGTCCAAAGCCGACGCCGACAGCAACGCCTACACCGCCTTCAACCTGCCGTTGCACACGGATCTGCCGACTCGAGAGCTGCAACCGGGGCTGCAATTTCTGCACTGCATGGTGAACGATGCCGAGGGTGGCGAAAGCATTTTCGTCGATGGTTTCGCGATCGCCGACGCCTTGCGTCGAGAGGATCCGCAGCTGTTTCAGGCCCTGTGTGAAATCCCCGTGGAGTTTCGCAACAAGGACCGCCACAGCGACTATCGCTGCCTGGCGCCAATCATTGCTGTGGATGCGTTGGGGCGTGTGGCGGAAATTCGCATGGCGAACTTTTTGCGCGGCGCGTTCGAGACGTCGGTGGCGCAGATGCCATTGCTGTATCGAGCCTATCGACGTTTTATCGCGATGACCCGCGAGCCGCGGTTTCGGCTGGTGCAGCGCCTCAATCCGGGAGAGTTGTGGTGCTTTGACAACCGCCGCACGCTGCATGCGCGCAATGCCTTTGACCCAGCCACCGGGGCACGGCATTTCCAGGGCTGCTATGTCGACCGGGATGAGTTGTTGTCGCGGATTCTGGTGTTGCAGCGCTAGACCAACGCCCCTCCCCGACATGAGCGCCGTTTTGCCTTATTCACGAGGCTCGTTAGCGTGGAAAGTGGATTTCAGGGTTTCAGAAAGAGCTTCAGCCGCGTAGGTGGTAGCACGAAGAGCGAAGTCGGCAGAAGTTTCAACTGTGCCGACAGAGAGTTCTAAAAAACGAGCACCTGTCGGCGTAGCGAGGTTCATCGCTATCAACGTTGCCACGACTTGAGAGTCATCCAGTTCAGCCCAAATAGATAGCTTCCACCGGTGGGCATTTACATTCGAGTTCCCGTTGCCTTTAATCAACTCCTGCACTTTCTGCTGAGCGCTCGTACATGCATGTTCATAGGCTTCTCGAACCTGTCGTCGAGAAGGTGCAGGGAATTCGATGGGGTGGGGAAGCGCTGCTCGTCTATCAATGGCAGCGGCTATGAGCGGGGCTTTTCTTCGCAACCCCTCCAAGTTCAGCTCCTCATCCTCATACATCCTCAGCCATTCACGACGCGTTTTCAGCAATCGCTCGTCATCTCGAATAGGAAGACTGGCCAACGTTTTTTTTGCAATCTCGCGGAAGACCGCGGGTACCTCGTCCGTCACTACGAGTTGCAGAGAAGGTAGCAGTACTTCAAACCATCCTTCACAAACATCGAAGGGGTCCAGAAGATCGGCAGCCTTCTTTTTGCTTTTTGAACTGTTTAGCCAGCCAGCCATGTATCGATAGTTCGACCACTCATAAGCTAGTGTCATGTCCTCATTACAACTGACGAAATGATCAACCGTCCCATCCGGAATCCACATTGCGCCAAAGGCACAACGATGTTCAAACCCCTCGGCGAGATCGGGTTTAAATTGGGTCCAGAGATCCCTTGGACGAATTTTTTCCGGATTTGCGGCTAACCAGTCTCTTCCTTTTTTTCGACACGCCTCATCGAAAAGATCCGGTTCATCAATAGGATTAGAGGTCGGAATCATTTTTTAACGTTACCTCTTTGTTCCACCGAGTCTTTCTCTACGGACACTATCCAACGAGGCCAGAAGTGATCGAAATCAGGCAATACCCTCATCAACTCGCGATGAATCGCTTTTTCAGTTTGCAGGTTAGGGGGAAGTAACCGCTTTTCACCTCGCATCCAGGCCTCCGCGGCTTCTATTGCTTCCTCAGCTTCAACTGACCTGGCCTGTTGTAGACCGAATGAATCTGAAACCAGCCAATTAACGACATCTCCTTGTTTAGCCCAGAGTTCCTTGGAAATTCTCGCATCATTTTTATGAAGGGTGATGTTGAAAACGGCATCGTCGATCTCATCGAAATTAGGTTCGATAGAGGCAAGTACCAAAGGAGAGTGAGTCGCAACTATCAGTTGCACAGCAACCTTCTCACCCGTCATAGCCTGAACTACACGCAGTAATGCGGGCACGATGCGTCGCTGCCATTGGGGATGGAGATGGCACTCCACTTCATCGATCAGAAAAATGATTTCTTTGGCAGGATTGATTTTCCTCTGCTTGCAAGCACGCTTGTGACCATTCCATGTCCAAACCAGCATATAGGCCAGAGCTGCAATTCGACGCATACCTGCGGAGGCATGTACCAGCGGAACGTCCTGCCCATAGGGCATCCTAAGGGTTGGATACTCGGTCTCGTCAAGCGCCCCAATGTAACAGGGCTCTCCCGGCACCAGCTGTTCAATGCCTGAAGGCGAGAGCGCATCCAAAGCCCGAGTCAGTTCATCGAACGATGAATCATTGGCAGTGCGTTGCCAGCGAACCCAATCGTGAATCAAACCGTTGCATATATTGGTGCCTTTCTCGGATATCGCGCCCTTCCAGACCTGATCGGGAGAAAAGTTGAAGGCGCGAATTTTCTCTTCGGACTCAGCCGCCTGATCGCTCCAGTAATTACGGGCGGGATCCCACGCCGAAAAACTGCCATCGACGCCAGCATAGATCACCACGCCCGGAATTGAGGGGCGAGCCTTCGGCTGTCGCCAGCTCCCATCCTTGAATGAAATCTCACCCTCTTTGTCGCCCTCCGTTACTTTGCTGAAAGCGAAGCGGATACTGGGTGAGGTTGAGTTTTCCCGTGGAACGGCCTCAACGCCTCTTGCCCATGTTCGAGTCAAAACCCACCAAGCTGCATCGAGTAAAAAACTCTTTCCAAGACCATTGTCCCCGGTGATGAAGTTCAAGCGAGGAGCGAACTCGACAGGGCCGAACTTTTCAGCAGGGCCGACGCCTTTTAGGGACAAGAGTTTTAGCATTGCACTACCTTCCGTTTTGCCTGAGAAACCGAGATCCGATTGCATTCGAATCGTTTACAGCTTCTTGTCCTCAACACTCATTCGTCGATGGTCAAATGAACGCTGAAACATTGGCATTCCTGTATTTGATTGAGTGCAATGCTAATGCCAAACAACGTTACGTAGCCATCCTTTGGATGTAACAGTGAAGAATGAGTAACGTCATGCATTGGTGGCAGGCAAAAAAAACTCCGATCAAGCCGTGACAGGATCGGAGCTGAGGAGGGTACTGTTGAGGAGCTGCCAGGCGAGGGTGACCAAACCTTCGTGAAGCAAGCTGGAGCCAGTTTGCCTACTCGCCAATCCACTCGGTTAGCCGAAAACGACCTGTTCATAGTCGTCCCGGCCACCGCGACAAAACGCCCTTGCCGCGTCCGGTCGGGGCCACCAGAATCGAGCCAAGACCTCCGTTGCCACAGAAGGATTTGCGTAATGATGTACGCCGATTTGATTGACCAGGAAGATCTGTTGGGCCAGCTCAAGGCCTTGGGTATTCAGGTGCCGAGCGGTACCACCGCCGAGCAGGCCTGTGAGTGCGCAGTACGAGGACTGGATAACGTCCGCGCATTTGAACTGCGCAAGATGGTCAAGGACATGTACACCAGCGGCGCCAGCATCCAGCCGGCGGTGCGTCAGGCGATCGACAAGCAGTTGTTACCGGCCCTTTCGGATTACCAGCAGTCCCACAGCGCCTGAGAACCTCCTTCGCGAGCAGGCTCGCTCCCACCCTGGAATGCATCCGACTGTGGGAGCGAGCCTGCTCGCGAAGAACGATGACTCGGTCTACAGCCTTACGCTGGCAAACGTCGATTCATTGCGCGCCTGACTCAACGCCGACATCGGCCCCGACAGCGGCGACATCACGATCGCCTGCGGCAGCGGCAGCATGGCCACTTGCTGGGTGGTGTTGGAGCCGACGCGCTCGTCACGCGGCGGAATGCCGAAGTACTCGCGGTAGCACTTGGAGAAGTGCGGCGTGGAGACGAAACCACACACCGATGCCACTTCGATGATCGACATCGGCGTCTGCTTGAGCAGTTGCCGGGCGCGGATCAGCCGCAGCTTCAGGTAATAGCGCGACGGTGAGCAGTGCAGGTATTTCTGGAACAACCGCTCCAGCTGTCGACGCGACACCGCGACATACACCGCCAGCTCATCAAGATCGATCGGCTCTTCCAGATTGGCTTCCATCAGCGCGACGATTTCCTGCAGCTTCGGCTGATTGGTGCCGAGCATGTGCTTGAGCGGCACACGCTGGTGATCCTGTTCGTTGCGGATACGCTCGTAGACGAACATCTCAGAAATCGCGGCAGACAACTCGCGTCCGTGGTCGCGGCTGATCAGGTGCAGCATCATGTCCAGCGGCGCAGTGCCGCCGGAGCTGGTGAAGCGGTTACGGTCGAGGGTGAACAGGCGTGTGCTCATGGCCACGCGCGGGAAAGCTTCCTGCATCGCCGCCAGGCATTCCCAGTGCACGCTGCAGTCGAAGCCGTCGAGCAGACCGGCGCAGGCCAGCGCCCAACTGCCAGTGCACACCGCGCCAAGACGCTTGGACTGACGCGCCTGGCTTTGCAGCCAGGACACGTGCTCACGGGTCACGGTGCGTTGAATGCCGATGCCGCCGCAGACAATCACGGTGTCCAGTGGCGGGGCTTTGTGCATGGAGGCGTCGGGGGTGATCTGCAGACCGTCACTGGCCCAGACCTGGCCGCCATCGACAGTGAGGGTGCTCCAGCGATACAGCTCACGACCGGACAATTGGTTGGCCATGCGCAGTGGCTCAACGGCGGACGCCAGGGAAATCAGCGTGAAATTGTCCAGCAGCAGAAAGCCGATGGATTGAGGCGCACGGTTCTGGGGTTGGGCCCCGGAGTTGAACGACGTCATCGCGGTATCTCCTCACACAAAGCGGGTGGTGGCCTCAGGCGGAGGCTCTTGTTATTGCCGGCATTCTCACGAGGGAAGCAGGCTTTGTTATGACAGAGCAATTGCCGTGCCTGAAATTGGACGGCCATTCAATAACTCCTGAAAACGACCTCGCGACGCGTCTATACGAGACCCCGGATCACGGCATTTCGAAGTGCCATCAAGCGCCTTGACCGCCCTGCCGCGCAGCCTGTGAGCAGATCGGTAGCACTTGTGGGAACTGGCCTGCAGAGGATTTGCACAGAGTGTCACCGCAAGCACGGGCGACAGACGGTCAGGTAACGACTGATAAGTCACGGCTGATAAAGACGCTTGTCTGATTGCGACGCGCCAAAAGGTGGCGTGAATGAAATGAGGTGTTCATTTGGTGAGCAGTTTTGACTGGTCTGGCCTCATCACACTGAATGCCGTTCGTGGACCAGTATGGCGAGGGAGCTTGCTCCCGCTGGACTGCGAAGCGGGCCCGAAACCAGGCTTGCGGTTGTGCAATTGAAATGCATCAAGCTGATTGCGACTGCTGCGCAGCCGAGCGGGAGCAAGCCCCCTCGCCACAATAAATATGCGTCAGCACTCCACGGCACTGACTGCCAGGCCACCGCGCGACGTTTCTTTATATTTGTCATGCATATCGGCGCCGGTATCGCGCATGGTGCGGATCACCCGGTCCAGGGAAATGAAGTGTTGACCGTCGCCACGCAGGGCCATTTGCGCGGCGTTGATCGCCTTCACCGCCGCAATCGCATTGCGCTCGATGCACGGCACCTGCACCAGCCCACCAACCGGGTCGCAGGTCAGGCCAAGGTTGTGCTCCAGACCGATTTCCGCTGCGTTGCACAACTGTTCAGGCGTGGCGCCGAGAATCTCCGCCAGCCCCGCCGCCGCCATCGCGCAAGCCGAACCGACCTCACCCTGGCAACCGACTTCAGCGCCAGAGATGGAAGCGTTCTTCTTGCACAGAATGCCGACCGCCGCCGCGCTGAGGAAATAGTCGACGACGTTGGCGTCGGTCACCGCCTCGCTGAACTTCATAAAATAGTGCAACACCGCCGGGATGATCCCCGCCGCGCCGTTGGTCGGTGCGGTGACCATACGCCCGCCGGCAGCATTCTCTTCATTGACGGCCAGGGCGAACAGGTTGACCCACTCCATCGCGCTCAGGGTCGAGCCGATGACGTTGGGTTTGTTCAGTTCCTGCAGGCTGCGGTGCAACTTCGCCGCGCGCCGGCGCACGTTCAAGCCGCCGGGCAGAATGCCTTCGTGCTTGAGGCCCTGCTCGACGCAATCCTGCATCGCCCGCCACAGCTTCATCAGGCCGGCGCGGATTTCTTCTTCGCTGCGCCAGACCTTTTCGTTGGCCATCATCAGTTCGGCAACGCGCAGATTGTGCGTCTTGCACAGTTCCAGCAGCTCGACCGCACTGGAGAAGTCGTAGGGCAATTCGGTGCGATCCAGATCAACCACACCGCTGGCCGCTTGCGCCTCATCAACGACAAAGCCGCCGCCGATTGAATAGTAGGTGTCACGGTGCAGCTCACCGAACTCGCCTTCGGCAACCAGGGTCATGGCGTTGGGATGGAATGGCAGGTTTTCATCGATCAGGCGCATGTCCCGGGCCCAGACAAACGGCACCGAGAGACGACCATCCAATAACAGCGTATGGGTTTCGCGCAGCGCCTGAATGCGCGGGCCGATCTGCGACGGGTCGATTGCGTCCGGCCACTCGCCCATCAGGCCCATGATCACCGCGTTATCGCTGCCGTGACCGACGCCGGTGGCCGACAGCGAACCGAACAACTGCACCTCGATGCGCCGCACCTGTTCCAGCTGATGCTTGCCGCGCAGCGACTCGACGAACAGCGCGGCGGCGCGCATCGGGCCGACGGTGTGGGAACTGGAAGGGCCGATGCCGATTTTGAACAGGTCGAAAACGCTGATAGCCATTGCTGCAGAGCTCCTGAGAATACCGGTCCGGGCGGCAAAAGCGCCCGCTGGCGGAGCTGCTACGCTCAAGCTGCGATCCGCCGAATGCCGGCATCATCGGGCTTTTGTCGGCGCGCACGGCGTCTGACACCGACGCACTCATGTCCAGCAGCGTCGTTACGTTTTCGCCCCGCAAATACGCCGCTTTTATGCAGTTGTGCAGTTCATCGGAGGCGGAAAAAAGCTGTAAGCGACGTCACCGACACTGGAAGCGACCATCCCTGTACTGGATACGACCCTCCCTGTAGGCGTCAGATTTTCACTGGTACATGATCGGGATGACTCGATTGCCAGGCGCTGCGGTAGAGCTGTCTTACGAACGCCACCAACCGCAACCCATAAGTGCGGTGGTCCACAGTCGGAACACTGCCAAAAAAAACACCAAGGAGTCCATCCATGAAAGGTTCCCCGTCGTTGTTGTTGGCCGCCCTCCTGAGTCTGCCGTTACTGGCGCAAGCCGCAGAACCGGCACAGTGCAGCCTCGTTAACTTCTCCGATGTCGGCTGGACCGACATCACCGCGACCACCGCCACCACTTCCGTCGTTCTCAACGCCCTCGGCTACAAGACCAAGACCACCATGATCTCCGTGCCCGTGACCTACAAGTCGCTGGCCGACGGCAAGAACATGGACGTGTTTCTCGGTAACTGGATGCCGACCATGGAGAACGACATCAAGCCGTACCGCGATGCCGGCACTGTCGACACCGTGCGCACCAACCTCAAGGGCGCCAAGTACACCCTCGCCGTGCCGCAAGCCCTGTACGACAAAGGCCTGCATGACTTCGCCGATATCGCCAAATTCAAGAAAGAGCTCGACGGCAAGATCTACGGCATCGAGCCGGGCAACGACGGCAACCGGCTGATCCAGAGCATGATCGACAAGGACGCCTTCGGCCTGAAAACCGCCGGTTTCAAGGTGGTCGAATCCTCCGAGGCCGGCATGCTCTCGCAAGTCGACCGGGCGCAGAAACGCGACACCGCCGTGGTCTTCCTCGGCTGGGCCCCGCACCCGATGAACAAGCGTTTCAAGATTCAATACCTGACCGGCGGCGACGACTTCTTCGGCCCCGATTTCGGCGCAGCCACCGTGGCCACCAACACGCGCAAGGGTTACGCCGAAGAATGCAGCAACGTCGGCCAGCTGTTGAAAAACCTGGAGTTCACCGTCGACATGGAAAGCGAACTGATGGGCAACATCCTCGACGACAAGATGAAGCCTGACGCGGCCGCCAAGGCCTGGCTGAAAAAGAATCCACAGGTGCTCGAAACCTGGCTCGCTGGCGTGACCACCATTGACGGTAAACCAGGCCTGGAGGCCGTGAAAGCCAAGCTCGCGCCTTGATTCGAGGGGCATCGCTTATGCCGGGCAGGCGTGCCTGCCCGGGCTGTTAATTTCCTTGCATGCGGACGTTCACTACCATGCTGATTGATCAGAAAATACCTCTAGGCCAGTACATCGCGGGCTTCGTCGAATGGTTGACGCAACACGGCGCCAACACCTTCGACGCAATCGCCGTGACACTGGAAACGATGATCCACGGCGTGACGTTTGCGCTGACCTGGTTCAACCCACTGGTGCTGATTGGCCTGATTGCCATCATCGCCCATCTGATTCAACGCAAGTGGGGCCTGACCGCGTTTGTGGTCGCCTCGTTCCTGCTGATCCTTAATCTGGGGTACTGGCAGGAAACCATGGAAACCCTCGCCCAGGTGCTGTTCGCCACCCTGGTCTGCGTGTTGATCGGCGTGCCGCTGGGCATCGTCGCCGCGCACAAACCGATGTTCTACACCATGATGCGGCCGGTGCTCGATCTGATGCAGACCGTGCCGACCTTCGTTTACCTCATTCCTACCCTGACCCTCTTCGGGCTGGGTGTGGTACCGGGCCTGATCTCCACGGTGGTCTTCGCCATCGCGGCGCCGATCCGCCTGACCTACCTGGGCATCCGCGATGTCCCGCAAGAACTGATGGACGCCGGCAAGGCCTTCGGCTGCTCGCGTCGCCAATTGCTCTCAAGGATCGAACTGCCGCACGCCATGCCAAGCATCGCGGCCGGCATCACCCAGTGCATCATGCTGTCGCTGTCGATGGTGGTGATCGCGGCACTGGTCGGCGCCGACGGACTCGGCAAACCGGTGGTCAACGCACTGAACACTGCTGATATTGCGCTGGGCTTCGAAGCAGGTCTGGCAATCGTACTGCTGGCGATCATGCTCGACCGTATCTGCAAACAACCCGACGCCAAAGTAGGGGGTGACGCATGAGCATAATTCGCTTCGAAGACGTCGACGTAATCTTCTCCAAAGACCCGCGCGAGGCACTCAAGCTGCTCGATCAGGGCATGACCCGCAACGAGATCCTCAAGAAGACCGGGCAGATCGTCGGCGTGGAAAAGGCCACGCTGGACATCAACAAGGGCGAGATCTGCGTGCTGATGGGCCTGTCCGGTTCGGGCAAGTCGAGCCTGCTGCGCTGCATCAACGGCCTTAACACCGTGAGCCGCGGCAAGTTGTTCGTCGAGCATGAAAACCGCCAGATCGACATCGCGTCCTGCACGCCCGCCGAGCTGAAGATGATGCGCACCAAGCGTATTGCGATGGTGTTCCAGAAGTTCGCCCTGATGCCTTGGCTGACGGTGCGCGAGAACATCAGTTTCGGCCTGGAGATGCAGGGCCGACCGGAGAAGGAACGCAAAAAACTGGTCGATGAGAAACTTGAACTGGTTGGCCTGACCCAGTGGCGCAACAAGAAGCCGGACGAACTCTCCGGCGGCATGCAGCAGCGCGTCGGCCTCGCCCGCGCGCTGGCGATGGACGCCGATATCCTGCTGATGGACGAACCGTTCTCGGCGCTCGACCCGCTGATCCGCCAGGGTCTGCAGGACGAATTGCTGGAACTGCAACGCAAGTTGAGCAAGACCATCGTGTTTGTGAGCCACGACCTCGATGAAGCCCTCAAACTCGGCAGCCGCATCGCGATCATGAAGGACGGCCGGATCATCCAGTACAGCGTCCCCGAAGAAATCGTCCTCAACCCGGCGGACGACTACGTGCGGACCTTTGTTGCCCACACCAATCCGCTCAACGTGCTTTGCGGCCGCAGCCTGATGCGCACGCTGGACAAGTGCAAACGCATCAACGGCTCAGTCTGCCTCGATCCGGGCGGCGATTCATGGCTGGACCTGGCCGAAGGCAACACCATCAAGGGCGCACGGCAGAACGGCTCGGTGCTGAACCTGCAGAACTGGGCGCCAGGGCAAGCGGTGGAAGGCCTGGAGCGCAAACCGACGCTGGTGGACTCGAACATCGGCATGCGTGACGCGCTGCAGATCCGTTATCAGACCGGCAACAAGCTGGTGCTGCACGATAACAATCATGTGGTGGGGATCCTCGGCGACAGCGAGCTGTATCACGCGTTGTTGGGCAAGAACCTCGGTTAAGGCGGGATAAAAAAAGGGATCGCGGTGAGCGATCCCTTTTTTATTGGGTCAGGGAAAAGCCCCTCACCCTAGCCCTCTCCCAGAGGGAGAGGGGACCGATCGGGGGATGCTGCAGATCTGCACCGACCTGATCTTGCTTTACCGAATCCATAATCGACTCGATCTTTCAGGTCAATGTACAACGCCAGACACCTTAGTCGGCTCCCGCTCCCTCCGGGAGAGGGCTGGGGTGAGGGTCAGCTTTTGACTTTAGCTATAAACCCGCCCCAACAATTGCCGATGGCTCTCGAACTGATCGAGCACATCCCGGGTAATCTGCTCCGGGGTGAAGCCCATCAAGTCGTAATCCTGACTGCCATTGTGCAGATACACCTCGGCCCGGTAATAACGCTGGCGCGCTTCATCCGATTGCGCCGATTCGGTCGGAGTCGCCAGATAGCCGTCCAGGCTCACTTCATAAACGAAAGGGTTGCCCTCTTCCATTTCGACCCGCACACCCATGCAACGCTTGGCCTTGCCCAACAGCGTCTGCACTTCAATCCCCTGATTGCGCAATTGTGCGGCCGCATCTTCCAGCGCCGGGGTGACATGTTTGTCCATGAAGCGCTGCACCACCGATTGGCTCGGCTGCAGATCCAGCTGAGTCAGGCGCTCGCTGAAACCACGGCGTCCGCGCTCGGCCAGTTGCGCTTGCTCCTGTTCGATCTGCACGTCCTGGCGCATCGCCTTGTGCAGGCCGAACATGAAGCAGATCAGCACCACCGAGAACGGCAGGCCGGCCAGCACGACCATGGTCTGCATGGCTTCGAAGTTGCCGGCGAACAGCAGGCCAATGGTCACCAGCGTGATTACCACCGACCAGAAAATCCGCAGCCAGTGCGGTGCGTCTTCATCGACGTTACCGCCCTTGCACGACAGGTTCGCCATCATCACGGCGCCGGAGTCGGCCGGGGTCAGGAACAGCACGAAGCCGACGAAGATCGACACACCGATGACGACTTTCGACGCCGGGTAATGCTCAAGCAACTGATAAATCGCCATCGACGGCTGTTCCAGCGCCGTCTTGCCCAACTCCACCGCGCCCTGATTCATCACCAGATCCAGCGCCGAGTTACCGAAGATCGACAGCCACGCCAAGGTGAAGCCCAGCGGAATCAGCAGCACGCCAGCGACCAGTTCCCGCACGCTGCGGCCACGGGAAATCCGCGCGATGAACATGCCCACGAATGGCGCCCAGGAAATCCACCATGCCCAATAGAACAGGGTCCACAGGCCGAGCCAGCGGTCGGACTTGGCGTTGTCGCCTTCATAGACGTACAGGTCGAAAGTCTTCAACACCACGCCGTTGAGGTAGTCGCCGATGTTCTGCACAAAGCCGTTGAGCAAGTGCAGGGTCGGGCCGAACAACAGGACGAAAATCAGCAGGCCGCTGAACAGCACGATGTTCAGGTTGGACAGGCGACGAATGCCGTTTTCCACCCCCGACACGGCGGCGATGGTCGCCACGGTGCTCATGACGATGATGACGATCAGCAGGTTGGTGTTGCTGTGCTCCATGCCGAACAGGTTCTCCAGCCCGGACGACACTTGCAGCGAGCCAATCCCCAGGTTGGTCACCAGACCCAGCAGCGTTACGAACATGCCGAAGCCGTCTACCGCGTGCCCGGCCGCGCCCTTGACCCAGCGCTCGCCGACCAGCGGATACAGTGCCGAACGCAGCGCCAGCGGCTGGTTATGCCGATAGGCAAAATACGCCACGGCCAGACCGACCAGTGCGTAGATCGCCCAGCCGTGCAGGCCCCAGTGCAGGAACGTCAGTTGCACTGCCTGCCGCGCGGCCAGGTTGCTGGCCGACGTGCCTTCCGGCGGATTGAAATAGTGATCCAGCGGCTCGGACGCGCCGAAGTACAACAGCGAAATGCCGATGCCTGACGAGAACAGCATCCCCGCCCAGGCGCCGTAACTGAAATCCGGGGTGTCGTCCTTGCTGCCCAGTTTGAGTTTGCCGTACGAGGAAAACGCCAGGCCGACCACGAACACCAGGTAGGCGGCGATCACCACCATGTAGTACCAGCCGAAGCTGCGCGACAACCAGGCCTGGGCCATCCCCAACATTCTGCCGGCCTCTTGCGGGGCGATGATCAGAATGGCGGTCAACAACAGAATCAGCGCGGTCGAGGTGTAGAACACCCAACCGTTGACCGTCACCTTCTCGGGCGGGGTCTTTATTAGCGAGGCAGAACTCATGGCACAAATGCTCCAGGCAGTGCGAGAGAAGAACACAAGGCATCACGGCACCCGACCAATCGGTTAGTTGGCAGCCGACCGGCGGGTGATATAAAGACACTCCGAAAAAAGCCCGAACCTGCCGAAATGGCGTTGCGTATTCGCTTTCGTGGCCAGAGGTGCCGGACGTTCATCCGAAACCTGGCCCCGAGCGTCTTGCCCTTTCAACACGTCCTTCGAATCACGAACCGCGCCATGCCCCACGCAGGTTTCGAGCCGTTTCAGGTGTCGGTTTTTATCGTCATCACGCGTAGGAATTTTCTGTAGGCAGCGACGAATTGTCGCAGATCTTATTCTTTGTTGATTGAACGTTCAATCAAAACAAAATAGACTGGCCCTCAATCCGATCGGCGTCATTCGCCCCTCGGAAGGCCTAAGGAGATGTGCAAGATGCCCAAGGTCGGTATGCAACCCATCCGCCGCCAACAACTGATCGAAGCCACTTTGCAGGCCGTCGATCAGGTCGGAATGGGGGACGCCAGCATTGCGCTGATCGCCCGTTTGGCCGGTGTCTCGAATGGCATCATCAGTCATTACTTTCAGGACAAGAACGGCCTGATCGCCGCCACGATGCGGTACCTGATGACCGCCCTCAGCGAGAGCGTCACCGCGCGCCGTCAGGCGCTGGCAGATGACAGCCCACGGGCGCATCTGCAGGTGATCATCGAAGGCAACTTCGACGCCAGCCAGGTCAATGGCCCGGCAATGAAAACCTGGCTGGCCTTCTGGGCCACCAGCATGCACCAGCCGTCTTTGCACAGGTTGCAGCGGATCAACGATCACCGTCTGTATTCCAACCTGTGCTGCCAGTTCCGCCGTGTGCTGCCGCTCGAAGATGCGCGCAGTGCGGCCCGGGGTCTGGCAGCGTTGATTGACGGCTTGTGGTTGCGCGGCGCGCTGTCGGGAGACGCTTTCGACACGGCGCAGGCGCAACAGATCGCTTACGAATACATGGATTTCCAATTGGCCAAGCAGGTGAGCTAGAGCACACAGAAACGCTCAGCCCCTGAACTCCACCGCAGCGTCATCGCGGTGGTCAACGCCAACCACCAATGCACTTGCGAGGACACTATGGCCCGTTTCGAACTGCAAAAACTCTACATCGATGGCGCGTATACCGATGCCGGCAGCGACGCCACCTTCGAAGCCATCAACCCGGCGAACGGTGAAGTCCTCGCACTGGTGCAGCGTGCGACCAAGGACGACGTCGAGCGCGCCGTGGTCAGCGCCGAAAAGGGCCAGAAAATCTGGGCCGCGATGACCGCCATGGAGCGTTCGCGCATCCTGCGTCGCGCCGTCGACATCCTGCGCGAGCGCAACGATGAACTGGCCGCGCTGGAAACCCTGGACACCGGCAAATCCTTCTCCGAAACCAAATACGTCGACATCGTCACCGGCGCCGACGTGCTGGAATACTACGCAGGCCTGGTGCCCGCCATCGAAGGCGAGCAGATCCCGCTGCGTGACACCTCTTTCGTTTACACCCGTCGCGAGCCGCTGGGTGTGGTCGCCGGTATCGGCGCGTGGAACTACCCGATCCAGATCGCCCTGTGGAAATCCGCTCCAGCCCTGGCGGCCGGTAACGCGATGATCTTCAAGCCAAGCGAAGTCACCTCGTTGACCACCCTGAAACTGGCCGAGATCTACACCGAAGCCGGCGTGCCGAACGGCGTGTTCAACGTCCTGACCGGCAGCGGCCGCGAAGTCGGTACCTGGCTGACCGAGCACCCGCGCATCGAGAAAATCTCCTTCACCGGCGGCACCGACACCGGCAAGAAAGTCATGGCCAGCGCCTCGGCTTCGTCGCTGAAAGACGTGACCATGGAACTGGGCGGCAAGTCGCCGCTGATCATCTTTGACGACGCCGACCTCGATCGCGCCGCCGATACCGCGATGATGGCCAACTTCTACAGCTCCGGTCAGGTCTGCACCAACGGCACTCGCGTATTCGTACCGGCGCACCTGAAAGCTGCGTTCGAAGCCAAGATCGTTGAACGCGTTGCACGCATCCGCGTCGGCAACCCGGAAGACGAAAATACCAACTTCGGCCCGCTGGTCAGCTTCGCCCATATGGAAAGCGTGCTGGCCTATATCGAAAAAGGTAAAGAACAAGGCGCCCGCGTCCTGTGCGGCGGCGGTCGTCTGACCGACGGCGAATTCGCCAAAGGCGCGTTCGTTGCACCGACCGTGTTCACCGATTGCAGCGACGACATGACCATCGTCCGCGAAGAAATCTTCGGCCCGGTCATGGCGATCCTCTCCTACGAAACCGAAGAAGAAGTGATCCGCCGCGCCAACGACACCGACTTCGGCCTGGCTGCCGGTATCGTCACCAAAGACCTGAACCGCGCCCACCGCGTGATTCATCAACTGGAAGCCGGTATCTGCTGGATCAACGCCTGGGGCGAGTCCGACGCGAAAATGCCGGTCGGCGGCTACAAGCAGTCGGGCGTGGGCCGTGAGAACGGGATCAGCTCGCTGAATAACTTCACCCGGATCAAATCGGTACAGGTCGAGCTGGGCGATTACGTCTCGGTGTTCTGATCTGCCGCAACGCTGAAGTCGGGGCCCTTGTGGCGAGGGAGCTTGCTCCCGCCGGGCTGCGAAGCGGCCCCAACTGCAGACACCGCAGTTATCCAGACAGAACTCAGTTGCAGGCTTTGCGACTGCTGCGCAGCCGGGCGGGAGCAAGCTCCCTCGCCACAGCAAGTGGCCACTCGGCAGCCTGACCACATTTAAAGAGGGTGCATTCAATGTCCCAAGAATTCGATTACATCATCATAGGTGCCGGCTCGGCCGGTAACACCCTGGCGACCCGTCTGACTGAAGACGAAGGCGTCACCGTTCTGCTGCTCGAAGCCGGGGGCCCGGACTACCGCCTCGACTTCCGCACGCAGATGCCCGCCGCGCTGGCGTTCCCGCTGCAAGGGCGTCGCTACAACTGGGCCTATGAAACCGATCCAGAGCCACATATGGACGGTCGCCGGATGGAATGCGGTCGCGGCAAGGGCCTCGGCGGTTCTTCGCTGATCAACGGCATGTGCTACATCCGTGGCAACGCCATGGACTACGACGGCTGGGCGAAACTGCCGGGGCTGGAAGACTGGTCGTACCTCGATTGCCTGCCGTACTTCCGCAAAGCCGAAACCCGTGACATCGGCCCGAACGATTACCACGGTGGCGAAGGCCCGGTCAGCGTGACCACGCCAAAGGCCGGCAACAACCCGCTGTTCCACGCCATGGTGGAAGCCGGCGTGCAGGCCGGATACCCGCGCACCGAAGACCTCAACGGCTACCAGCAGGAAGGCTTCGGCCCGATGGACCGCACCGTGACGCCGAATGGCCGCCGTGCTTCCACCGCCCGTGGCTACCTCGACATTGCCAAGAAGCGTTCGACCCTGACCATCGTCACCCACGCCCTGACCGACAAGATTCTGTTTGAAGGCAAGCGTGCGGTCGGCGTGCGTTACCTGATCGGCGACGCAGAAGAGCGCGTTGAAGCCAAGGCGCGCAAAGAAGTGCTGCTGTGCTCCGGCGCGATCGCTTCGCCGCAGATTCTGCAGCGTTCCGGTGTCGGCCCGGCGAAACTGCTGGAAAGCCTCGACATCCCGGTGGTTCACGATCTGCCGGGCGTTGGTGAAAACCTGCAGGATCACCTTGAGCTGTACCTGCAATACGCCTGCACCCAACCGGTCTCGCTGTACCCGTCGCTGCTCTGGTACAACCAGCCGGCGATCGGTGCCGAGTGGCTGTTCAACGGCACCGGCATCGGTGCCAGCAACCAGTTCGAGGCCGGCGGTTTCATTCGTTCGCGTCCGGAATTCGAGTGGCCGAACATCCAGTACCACTTCCTGCCGGTGGCGATCAACTACAACGGCAGCAACGGTGTGAAAGAGCACGGTTTCCAGGCGCACATGGGTTCCATGCGCTCGCCGAGCCGTGGCCGCGTCCAGGTCAAATCCAAGGACCCGCGCCAGCACCCGAGCATCCTGTTCAACTACATGGCTACCGAGCAGGACTGGCAGGAATTTCGCGACGGCATCCGCCTGACCCGCGAAATCATGCAGCAGCCGGCCCTCGACGCGTTCCGTGGTCGCGAAATCAGCCCGGGCATCGAAGTGCAAACCGATGAGCAGCTCGACAAGTTCATCCGCGAGCACGCCGAAACCGCGTTCCACCCGTCCTGCTCGTGCAAGATGGGCACCGACGAGATGGCCGTGGTCGATGGCGAAGGTCGTGTGCACGGCATGCAGAGCCTGCGCGTGGTCGATGCCTCGATCATGCCGATCATCACCACCGGCAACCTCAACGCACCGACGATCATGATGGCGGAGAAAATCGCCGACAAGATCCGTGGTCGCAAACCGCTGCCGCGCAGCAACGCTGCGTACTACGTCGCGAACGGCGCGCCGGTCAAAGGCAAGCCGATGCGGGATATCACACCGGTTACCCAGTAAGTCGTAAGACCTAGGCGCGACCTTCGCGAGCAGGCTCGCTCCCACATTGGAATGCATTTCAACTGTGGGAGCGAGCCTGCTCGCGAAGGGGCCCTCAGATTCAGCACAAATTCCCCCGCTGCACAGTAAAACCTCCTACACCCCCTCTTCACTTGATCCTACCCCCACGCAGGCCTACTCTAGACCTCGCGCAACCGTTTCACCCCTCCCCGCTGTCGCCCTGCCGCTACTCCATTACAAGGAGGTTCCCGAATGTTCGATTTCCACCCCCAGCTCAAGCAGCGCTTCGCTGCCTTGCGCACGGGCGCTGAATTTTTTTCCCTGCGGTATGTGCGCGAGTCCGGGCAGTATCTGTCGGTGCGCAAGAACGTCGCCGAACCGCCGAGCCTGCGCCGCGACGAAGGGGCGATGCTCACCGTGCGGGTCAATGGCGTCGAAGCCTACGCGGCGACCAACGATCTTTCGCAACAGGGCCTGCAAGCCGCCCTCGAACGCGCCGAGCAACAGGCCCGCCGCCTCAAGCCGCACGCCTTGCTCGATCTGCGCGAGCAGCCGGTTTCCAGCGACCGCGCTGATTATTTTTCGCCTAACCTCGAACAGCCCTTCCCGTCCCTGAGCGAATGCTTCGAGCTGCTCGGCGCGGAATCCGCCTCGGTGCCCAAGGATGAGCGCCTGGTCAATTGGCAAGTGAGCATCGGCATCACTCACGTCGAGCAGATTTATTTGAGCAGCGCTGGCGCCGAACTGCGTCAGGCCCAGCGCTTCGTCTATCCGGGCCTCGACGTCACGGCCTACGACGGCAACGACAGCCAGACCCGTAGCCTGGGCCGGGAGAATTTCGGCCAACAGGGTGGCGCCGATGTCATCAGCCGTTGCGGACTGGTCGGTGCCGGCCCGCAAGTGGCCGATCAGGCCCTGCAACTGCTGCTCGCGCCGAACACCCCGCAAGGCCCGCGCGATCTGCTGCTGATGCCCGATCAGATGATGCTGCAGATCCACGAGTCCATCGGCCACCCGCTGGAGCTCGACCGGATCCTGGGTGATGAGCGCAATTACGCCGGCACCAGTTTCGTCAAAACCAGCGATTTCGGCAGCCTGCAATACGGCTCCAGGCTGCTCAACGTAACCTTCGATCCGGACATTCCCGAAGAACTCGCCAGCTACGGCCATGACGACGACGGCACTGCGGCCAGCAAGCAATTCCTGATTCGCGACGGCCTGCTGCTGCGGCCACTGGGCGGAGCGCTGTCGCAATATCGCGCCGGCCTCGATGGCGTCGCCAACAGCCGCGCCTGCGGCTGGAACCGCCCGCCGATCGACCGCATGGCCAACCTCAACATCGAGCCGGGTGATCAAACGCTGGAGCAGATGATCGGCGGTATCGAGCACGGCATCCTGATGAGCACCAACCGCTCGTGGTCGATCGACGATGCGCGCAACAAATTCCAGTTCGGCTGCGAATGGGGCCAGCTGATCGAGAACGGTGAACTTAAAGGCGTGGTGAAAAATCCCAACTACCGGGCGATTTCCGCGCACTTCTGGAAGAGCCTGCGCGCCGTCGGCGATGCCAGCACCGTCAAGGTGCTGGGCACGCCGAACTGCGGCAAGGGCGAACCGAACCAGGTGATTCGCGTCGGCCACGCTTCGCCGGCCTGCGTATTCAGCAACATTGATGTGTTTGGGGGAGACGCCTGATGAGCATTTCGAAGCGTCAGTCCGACGCCTTCAAGGTCATGGTCAACTGGCTGCGCGACAGCGTGCGCGAGCCAGAACAGTTCACGCTCAGCTACGCCGCCGAAGCCTCGGCGTTCGTGCGCTTCAATCACGCCAAGGTGCGCCAGGCCGGGCAGGTGCAACAGGCCAACGTCGGCCTGAAACTGATCAACGACGGTCGCCACGCCGACCTGCAGATCACGCTGTCAGGGGATCAGGAAGCCGATCTGCAACGGCTCGCCGAGGGCCTGCAGCAATTGCGCGAAACCCTGCCGCTGCTGCCGCAGGATCCGTATCTGCTGCTCAATCACAACAGTTGGCAGAGCACGCACGTACAAGCGCATCCGCTGCCGGACACCGAAGATGTCGTCGGGCAAATCTGCGCCGCCGCTGAAGGTCTCGACCTGGTCGGTTTTTATGCTGCCGGTCCGATCAGCCGCGGTTTCGCCAGTTCCGCCGGCGCGTTCGGCTGGCATGAAGCCAACAGCTTCAATTTCGACTTCAGCCTGTTCCATGAAAATGGCGAAGCGGTGAAGGCCAGCTACGCCGGGCACGACTGGAGCGACGAGGGTTTCGCCAGGCGTTTCGCCCAGGCTCGCGAACAGCTTGAGTTTCTCGGCCGACCGTTACGCACCCTGGCGCCGGGTCAGTACCGCGCCTATCTGGCGCCGGCGGCGCTGGAAGAAATCATGGGCATGCTCAGTTGGGGCGGCTTTTCGGCGCAGTCGATTGCCAGCAAGAGCAGTCCGTTGCAGAAGCTCTACGTCGGGGATCAGGCATTCAGCCCGTTGCTGTCGCTGGATGAGAAAGTCAGTGAGTCGCTGAGCCCGGCGTTCTCCGCCGAAGGCTATCCGCGCAGCGATCTGCGTCTGATCATCGAGGGCAAGGCCGGGGATCAACTGGTCGGCTCGCGCAGCGCTGCCGAATATGGTCTGGCGGCGAACGGTGCGGGCGGCGGCGAGATGCCCAGCGCGTTGAACATGGCGGCAGGTGATTTGTCGCAGCAAGAGATCCTCAAGCAGTTGGGCACCGGGCTGTACATCAGCAACCTGTGGTACTTGAACTACTCGGACCAACCGGCGGCGCGTATGACCGGCATGACCCGCTTCGCGACATTCTGGGTCGAGAACGGCGAGATCCAGGCGCCGGTCAGCACCATGCGTTTCGATGACAGCGCTTACAACCTGCTCGGTTCGCAGCTGGAAGCGTTGACCACCGAGCGCGAGCTGCTGCTGTCGGCGAGCACCTACAGCCAGCGCAATACCTCGTCGGCGTTGTTGCCGGGAGCGTTGGTCAGCCGACTGACCTTGACCCTGTAAATCGCCCCCCGGTGAGGGGGGCACACTCAACTGTGGCGAGGGAGCTTGCTCCCGCTGGGTTGCGAAGCGACCCCAAAGCCGGAGCTCACGGTGTTCCAGTAATACCGCGCTGGCCGGATTCACGACGGCTGCGCCGCCGACCGGGAGCAAGCTCCCTCGCCACAGAGTTCCATTCAGACCGACAAGCCGGATTAACCACCTTCAGAGGTTCCATGCCCAACCGCCCGCCTCTCGACGCCATCACCGCACGCTGGTTGCCGCGGGTCGTCGCCATTGCGTTCTTCATGCAGTCCCTCGACGGGACCATCCTCAACACCGCGCTGCCGGCCATGGCCAGCGATCTCGCAGAAGACCCGTTGCGCATGCAGGGCGTGATCATCGCCTACATGCTCACCGTCGCCCTGTTGATCCCGGCGTCAGGCTGGATCGCCGACCGCTTCGGCACCAAGAAAATCTTCTTCGGTGCGATCCTGCTGTTCAGCTTCGGCTCGCTGCTCTGCGCCTTGTCCAGCAGCCTGAGCATGCTCATCGGGGCGCGGGTGATCCAGGGCCTCGGCGGTGCGCTGATGTTGCCGGTCGGGCGACTGGTGGTGCTGCGCGCCTATCCGCGCTCGGAACTGGTGCGGATCATGGGTTTCATCACCATTCCCGGCCTGCTCGGCCCGCTGATCGGCCCGACCATGGGCGGCTGGATGGTGGAATACGTAACGTGGCACTGGATCTTCCTGATCAACCTGCCCGTCGGGGTCATCGGTTGTTATGCGGTGTGGAAATTCATTCCTGACCTGCGCGGCACGGAGCGCACGCGTTTCGATAGCCTCGGTTTTCTGCTGTTCGGCGCGGCGATGATCCTCATCACCATTGCCATGGAAGGCCTTGGCGAACTGCACTTGCCGCACCTGCGGGTGATGTTGCTGCTGTTCGCCGGCATGGCCTGTCTGGCGGCGTACTGGCTGCGCGCCGGGCATATCGAGAATCCGCTGTTCGCGCCGTCACTGTTCAAGACCCGCACCTTTGCCGTCGGCATTCTCGGCAACCTGTTCGCACGACTGGGCAGCGGTGCCCTGCCGTTTCTTGTGCCGTTGTTGCTGCAAGTGGCGTTGGGCTATTCGCCCTCGCAAGCCGGGATGAGCATGTTGCCGCTGGCCGCTGCGGCGATGATCGCCAAGTGGGTCGCCCGACCGCTGATCGAACGCCTCGGCTATCGCATCGTCCTCACCGGCAACACGCTGGCACTGGGGATCATGCTGGCGAGCATGGGCCTGGTCAGCGAGCAGACGCCGTACTGGCTGCTGCTGTGCCTGCTGGCGGTGCTGGGGGCGATCAACTCGCTGCAATTCACCGCGATGAACACCGTGACCCTGATCGACCTCGACGATGCCAGCGCCAGCAGCGGCAACAGTTTGCTGTCGGTGGTCGCGCAATTGTCGCTGAGCCTCGGCGTGGCCTGCGCCGGCGCGCTGCTCGGCGGCTTCACTGCCAAGGTCGGCAACGATGGTGTGGAAACCGTGCTCGGCGCTTTCCAGCTGACCTTCGTTACGGTCGGCGTGATGGCGATGCTCGCGGCAACGATCTTCTCGCAACTGTCCAAGGAAGACGGGCGCCGGGCGAAACGGCCGCAGGAACACATCGAACACTGATGTGGGATGAAGGGCTTTTGTGGCGAGGGAGCTTGCTCCCGCTGGACTGCGCAGCAGGCCCTGCTTTTTGAGTAGAAAAGCGGGGGCCGCTTCGCGCCCCAGCGGGAGCAAGCTCCCTCGCCACAGGTTTAACGCCACTTGGATAAACGTGGCTGTTCGTCCAGAACTGTCGAGGAAACTGGCACGGGGCTGCTACACTGCGCGACATTTTGTTTTGCAGGCCAGTCCCGTGACCACCATCGCCACCGCTTTTAATACTCTGCCGCTGTCCGCCGCCATGCTGGCTAACCTCGAATCACTCGGTTATGCCCAGATGACGCCGATCCAGGCGCAGAGCTTGCCGGTGATCCTCAAGGGGATGGACCTGATCGCCCAGGCCAAGACCGGCAGCGGCAAGACCGCCGCGTTCGGCATCGGCCTGCTCAACCCGATCAATCCGCGCTACTTCGGTTGCCAGGCGCTGGTGATCTGCCCGACTCGTGAGCTGGCTGACCAGGTGGCCAAGGAAGTCCGTCGTCTGGCCCGCGCCGAAGACAACATCAAGGTCCTGACCCTCTGCGGTGGCGTGTCGTTCGGCCCGCAGATCGCTTCGCTGGAGCATGGCGCGCATATCATCGTCGGCACCCCGGGGCGCATTCAGCAGCACCTGCGCAAGGGTTCGCTGGTGCTCGATGGTCTGAACACGCTGATCCTCGACGAAGCCGACCGCATGCTCGACATGGGTTTCTACGACGCCATCGAAGACATCATCATCAAGACCCCGGAGCGTCGCCAGACTCTGCTGTTCTCCGCGACCTACCCGGTGGGCATCAAGCAACTGGCCTCGAAATTCATGCGCGATCCGCAGACCGTCAAGGCTGAAGCCTTCCACGACGACACGCAGATCGAACAGCGCTTCTACGAAATTTCCCCGGAAGAGCGCATGAGCGCAGTGACCAAAGTCCTGCACCACTTCCGTCCGGCGTCCTGCGTGGCGTTCTGCTTCACCAAGCAGCAAGTGCAGGAAACCGTTGATCACCTGACCGCCAAAGGCATTTCCGCCGTCGGCCTGCACGGCGATCTGGAACAGCGTGACCGCGATCAGGTGCTGGCGATGTTCGCCAACCGCAGCACCTCGGTGCTGGTTGCCACCGACGTCGCAGCCCGTGGTCTGGATATCGATGCGCTGGACATGGTGATCAACGTCGAGCTGGCGCGGGATTCGGAAATCCACATCCACCGCGTCGGCCGTACCGGTCGCGCGGGCGAGAAAGGCATTGCCATCAGCCTCGTCGCGCCGTCTGAGGCTCATCGTGCGCAAGCCATCGAACAACTGCAGAAAGCGCCACTGAACTGGGATCAGATCGACAACCTCAAGTCCCAGGGCCTGGCACCGCTGCAACCACCGATGACCACCCTGTGCATCGGCGCTGGCCGTAAAGACAAGGTGCGTCCAGGCGACATTCTTGGCGCATTGACTGGCGAAGCGGGCATTCCCGGTGCGCAGGTTGGCAAGATTGCGATCTTCGATTTCCAGGCCTATGTCGCTGTCGAGCGCACCGTGGCCATGCAGGCCTTGCAGCGCCTGAACGACGGCAAGATCAAGGGCCGCTCGTTGCGCGTACGCATTCTCTAAGCGATCTTCCATCCAAAGGAGATCCCCTGTGGGAGCGAGCCTGCTCGCGAATGCAATCGGTCAGTCGACATCATTGTTGAATGACACAGCGCTTTCGCGAGCAGGCTCGCTCCCACAGTTTGTGTTGTAGCGACCCACCAAGAGGACACCGTTTTGCGCTCTACCGAAGTCGTGATCATTGGCGCTGGCGCCGCCGGCTTGATGTGTGCCCTGACTGCCGCCGGGCGCGGGCGTCAGGTGTTGCTGCTTGACCACGCGAACAAGGCGGGGAAGAAAATCCTCATGTCCGGCGGTGGCCGCTGCAATTTCACCAACATGTACACCGAACCGAGCAATTTCCTCTCGCAGAATCCGCATTTCTGCAAATCCGCGCTGGCGCGTTACACCCAGTGGGATTTCATCGGTCTGGTCGGCAAACACGGCGTCCCGTACCACGAGAAGAAACTCGGCCAGCTGTTCTGCGATAACAAATCCAGCGACATCCTCGAAATGCTCCTGACCGAGTGCGATCAGGCCGGTGTCGAACTGCACCTCGACACGTCGATCCAGACTATCGAGAAGGTCGAAAGCGGTTACTTGCTCGACACCACCCTCGGTCAGGTTCAATGCCAGTCGCTGGTGATCGCCACCGGAGGCCTGTCGATCCCGACTCTGGGTGCTACCGGTTTCGGTTATCAGGTGGCCAAACAGTTCGGCCATGAACTGCTGCCGACCCGCGCCGGACTGGTGCCGTTCACCATCACCGACCAGCTCAAGGATTTGTGCACAGAGCTTTCCGGCACCTCGGTGGATTGCCTGGTCAGCTGCAACGAGCAGAGCTTTCGCGAAAACATCCTGTTCACTCACCGCGGTCTCAGCGGCCCGGCGATCCTGCAGATTTCCTCGTTCTGGGAACCCGGCGACACAGTGGAGATCAATCTGCTGCCGGACCACGACGCGGCGACGTGGCTGCAAGAGCAAGTCGCCGAACGTCCGAACAGCGAGTTGAAAACCTTGCTTGGCGAAATCTTCACCAAGAAGATGGCCAATCTGCTGGCGGACAACTGGTTTGTCTCCAAACCGATGAAGCAGTACACCCACGCTGAACTGGCGGAGATTGCCGAGAAGCTTGGCAGCTGGAAAGTTGTGCCGGCGGGAACTGAAGGCTATCGCACGGCTGAGGTGACTCTGGGTGGCGTCGATACCCGCGAGGTTTCGTCGAAGACCATGGAATCGCTGAAAAGCCCGGGCCTGTACTTCATTGGTGAAGTGCTCGACGTCACCGGGCATCTGGGCGGCTTCAACTTTCAGTGGGCCTGGGCCTCCGGCTACGCGGCGGCGCAGTACGTCTGATCCAACACGAATCACAACTGTGGGAGCGAGCCTGCTCGCGAATGCGGTATATCAGTCGACATATCTGTTGAATGACACTCCGCTTTCGCGAGCAGACTCTCTCCCACAGTGGTTTGTGGTGTAAGTAAAAGGAACACTTTTTGCTGTCAGATGTGCTCGGCGCCATTGCGTCGGCGTCATTACTGGCTCAATTTAGCGGCATCGCCTCGGAAGGCCTTCGCACTTCATGTCCTCGACCTCGTTTCGTCAGTCTTTGCGGCGCCTGTGGGCGCTGGATAAATTCAGCTACAGCGTGCGGGTATTCATCGCCCTGACCGGCAGCATGGCGCTGTGCTGGTATCAGGATGAAATGGGCCTGCTGATCCCGTTGTTCCTCGGCATCATCGCCAGCGCCCTGGCCGAGACCGACGACAGTTGGCAGGGCCGCCTCAACGCCCTCGCCGTGACGCTGGTGTGTTTCAGCATCGCCGCGCTGTCGGTGGAGCTGCTTTTCCCCTACCCGATCATTTTCGCCGTGGCCCTGGCGCTGGCCAGTTTCGGCCTGACCATGCTCGGTGCGCTGGGCGAGCGTTACGGCGCGATCGCCTCGGCGACGCTGATTCTGTCGGTGTACACGATGATCGGCGTCGATCAGCGCGGCGGCGCGGTCACCGATTTCTGGCACGAACCGATGCTGCTGGTCGCTGGCGCGGCGTGGTATGGCCTGCTGTCGGTACTGTGGCAGGCACTGTTTTCCAATCAACCGGTGCAGCAGAGTCTGGCGCGGCTATTCCGCGAGCTGGGCCTTTACCTGAAGTTGAAATCCTCGTTGTTCGAGCCGATCCGGCAGATGGACGTCGAAGCCCGCCGCCTCGAACTGGCGCAGCAGAATGGCCGGGTGGTCGCCGCACTGAACACCGCCAAGGAAATCATCCTGCACCGGGTCGGCAACGGTCGACCGGGCTCGAAAGTCAGCCGGTATCTGAAGCTGTACTTCCTCGCGCAGGACATCCACGAACGCGCCAGTTCGTCGCACTACCCTTACAACGCGCTGGCCGAGGCGTTCTTCCACAGCGACGTGCTGTTCCGCTGCCAGCGCCTGCTGCGTCAGCAAGGCAAGGCTTGCCGGGCATTGGCGGAGTCGATCCAGATGCGCCAGCCGTTCATTTATGACGCCAGTTTCGCCGAAGCCCTGAACGACCTGCATGCCTCCCTCGAGCACTTGCGCATCCAGAGCAACCCGGCATGGCGCGGCCTGTTGCGCTCGTTGCGCGCACTGGCGGCCAACCTCGGCACCCTCGACCGCCTGCTCAGTGATGCCAGCAATCCTGACGCCTTGGCGGATGCCACCGACAGCAGCCTGCTCGACCGCTCACCGCGCAATCTCAAGGACGTTTGGATTCGCTTGCGCACGCAACTGACGCCCACCTCGCTGCTGTTCCGCCATGCCCTGCGCCTGCCGCTGGCATTGAGCATCGGCTACGGCATGGTGCACCTGATTCACCCGTCGCAAGGCTACTGGATCATCCTCACCACGCTGTTCGTCTGCCAGCCGAACTACGGCGCCACCCGGCGCAAACTCGGCCAGCGGATCATCGGCACGGCCATTGGCCTGACGGTGGCGTGGGCGCTGTTCGATCTGTTCCCCAACCCAGTGGTGCAATCGTGCTTCGCCATCGCTGCCGGCGTGGTGTTCTTCACCAACCGCACCACCCGCTACACCCTGGCGACGGCGGCGATCACCATCATGGTGCTGTTCTGCTTCAATCAGGTCGGCGATGGCTACGGGCTGTTTCTGCCACGGCTGTTCGATACCCTGCTGGGCAGTCTGATCGCCGGGCTGGCGGTATTCCTGTTCCTGCCGGACTGGCAGGGCCGGCGCCTGAACAAAGTGCTGGCCAACACCCTGACCTGCAACAGCATCTACCTGCGCCAGATCATGCAGCAATACGCCGCGGGCAAGAGCGACGACCTCGCCTATCGCCTCGCCCGACGCAACGCGCACAACGCCGATGCGGCGCTGTCGACGACGCTGGCGAACATGCTGATGGAGCCGGGGCATTTCCGAAAGGAAGCCGATGTCGGTTTCCGTTTCCTGGTGCTGTCGCACACCCTGCTCAGTTACCTGTCCGGGCTCGGCGCACACCGCGAAACGCAGCTGCCAGCCGAAGTGCGTGAGCATTTGATCGAGGGCGCAGGGGTAAAACTGGCGAGCAGCATCGACGAAATCGCCCAAGGCCTCGCGAGCAAGCAGCCGATTGCGATTCAGAGTGATGAAGAGGAAGCACTGGCCAATGAACTGGAGCAGATGCCGGAGGAGATCGATGAAGGCCAGCGACTGGTACAGACGCAATTGGCGCTGATCTGCCGGCAGTTGGGGCCGCTTCGGACGTTGGCGGCGCATTTGATCAAAGACACCAGCGAGGTCAGTGCTGGCTGACATGGCGTCATCGCGAGCAGGCTCACTCCTACAGGGGAACGCATTCCAACTGTAGGAGTGAGCCTGCTCGCGATAGGGCCATCAGCCCCACAATAAATTCCAGCTCAGCCCTCACATTCCATGCCGCCGCAATAACTTCTCGTAGGTCCCGTCAGCCTTCATCGCTGCAATCGCCCGATCAAACCCTGTGACAATCTGCTCATGTTGCGGATTCTTCAGGCTGACCAATATGTGCAGGCTGTTCTCACTCAGCGGCTTGGGTAAAAACTCCACAGAATTGCGCACCTTCGCCGATTCCCGCGCCAGGTAATACTTCGCCACGTATTCGTCTTCCAGCGTCAGCTTGACCCGATCGGCCGAGAGCATGCGCACGCCCATGGCGAAGTTGTGCACAGGGACTTTCTGCATCGCCGTGTCGGCATCGAACGATGCGGAATAGGCATACCCGCGCACCACCGCAATCGGGTAGGTGTGCAGTTGCTCGAGGTTGCTGTAGTCGATGGGCGCATCCTTGCGCTTGAGGAAGCGAATGCGGTTGATCAGGTACTCGCCGGAAAACTGGCCGATCTGCGTGCGCTCGTCGTTGTACCAGGCGTTGACCAGCACGTCGTAACGCCCTTCGCTAATCCCCAGCAACGCCCGCGCCCACGGCACTTGCTCGTAACCGCTGGCATAACCGGCGCGCGCCAGTGCGGTGCTGACAATGTCAGTGGCCAGGCCACCGTTGATCAGCGCATCGTCGGTAAACGGCGGCCAGTTATCGAACACCAGCCGCAGCTTTTGCGCTGCAGCATCCTGGCCGAGCAACAGCAGTCCGATCAAAGCAACGGCTTGAAGCAATCGCAGCATGCTTGAACATCCTCAGCGGGCATCCGCCCGACGTGGTTTCACGTCAAAATCCAAGGCCCCTTACCGGCAAAACCCAAGCATTGAACATTAGCTCATGGGAGCCAGTACGCAGTGCTCTTGAGCAGATTACACAAAGTCGCAGGCGCCGCGAGAAAGGAATGATGGCATTTTGACCTTTATCACAGACTGTTGCGCCATACAGACATACGGCGCCGCTGCGCTTAGTATCGGGCGACGTATTCAAGGAATCGAAAGATGACAATCGAGTGGATCTGCAAACATCACAGCGATCTGGGCAAAGAGCAGTTGTACGCGCTATTGAAACTGCGCTCGGACGTGTTCGTGGTCGAACAGAAATGCGCCTACCCGGACCTCGACGGCCAGGATCTGGAAGGCGATACCTACCATCTGATGGGTTGGGAGGACGATCAGTTGATGGCTTATCTGCGCCTGCTCGATCCGGAATCCCAGGGTGGTGACGTGGTGATTGGCCGGGTGATCACCGCCCCTGCCGGTCGCGGTAAAGGGCTGGGCCACGCGATGATGGAACAGGCGCTGAAACAGGCCGGGAAGCACTGGCCGCAGGTGCCGATCTATCTGTCGGCGCAGGCGCATTTGCAAGGGTATTACGGCAAATACGGGTTTGAAGTGGCGGGTGAGGAATATCTGGAGGATGGCATTCCTCACATCGGGATGCGTCGCGCCTGAACAGCCCCTCACCCTAACCCTCTCCCAGAGGGAGAGGGGACTGACCTTGGTGTCTTGGGCCATGCGGCGACCTGAAAAACAGTGTCGATTATGGATTCAACAGCATTCGCTCACGTCGGTGAAATTCTACAATTTCCCCCGATCGGCTCCCTCTCCCTCTGGGAGAGGGCTGGGGTGAGGGGCTTTTTCAGGGATACTCAAGAACAGCCTTGATCTGCCGCAAATTTCGTTCGATCCACCCGCGATCAATCGCCCCCCACTCGCGAATCCGATAGCGCCCGGCATGATTGCGTGCGCCCTCTTCCTGCTCGAATTCACAGATGATATCCAGATCGGCCAGCGCGGCGATGGTGTCCTGCGCCGTGCGTCGGGGCATGCCGGTGACTTCGGTCAGCGCCGGCACGCAGGGCGCCAGACCGCTGTCGATCAGATAGGCCACGTAGAGACGGCGGTAGAAACTGCTTTTGGTCTTGCTGACGTCCATCCAAACACTCCCAACGTTAGAAGATCGCAGCCTTCGGCAGCCTGCAAAAGATCGCATTCCAACTGTAGAAGCTGCCGGAGGCTGCGATCTTTTGATTTTTATTGCATATCCCGCCACGTCAGGTACACGCGCAGATCGAATTCGATCTGGTGATACCCCGGCAGCATGTGCTCGCACAGTTTATAGAACGCCTTGTTGTGGTCCGATTCCTTGAAGTGCGCCAGCTCGTGCACCACGATCATCTTCAGAAAGTCCGGCGCGGCGTCCTTGAACAGCGAGGCGATGCGGATTTCCTTGTTGGCCTTGAGCTTGCCGCCCTGCACCCGCGAGACCGTGGTGTGCAGACCGAGGGCGCGGTGGGTCAGGTCGAGGCGATTGTCGAACAGCACCTTGTCGATGGCCGGCGCGTTGCGCATGTACTGCTGTTTGAGATCCAGCGCGTAGCTGTACAACGCCTTGTCGCTCTGCACGTCATGGCGTCCCGAGTAGCGCTGATCCAGGTAATCACCCAGCCGCCCCTCGGCGATCAGTTGGCGCACCTGATCCTGTAAACGCTCGGGATAGGCCTGGAGGTACTTCAAGACAGTCATGGACGGGCAGCACGGCTCGGAAAAAGGTGCGCCAGTGTAGCGAATTCAACCGGCCAGCGCGCTCCAGTCGAACGGCTCGGCAAAGCGGGCCGCGTCCTCGGCGACCAAGGGTCGCGCCACCAGGAAACCTTGCACGTACTCGCAGCCATGGGCTTGCAGCCACCGGTATTGCTCGACGGTTTCCACCCCTTCGGCGATCACCAGCAGGCCGTATTGCTTGCACAGGTCGATGACCATGCGCACCAGCGCAGCATCACGTGGCGAGTCCGGCAGGCGCGCGATAAGATGGCGGTCGAGCTTCAGCGTGTCCAGCTCCAGATCACGCAGATGCGCCAGCGAGCATGATCCGGAACCGAAATCATCCAGCGCCACGCGCACCCCGAGATGACGCAGCAGCCGCAGTTGCTTGCGCGTCTCGTCCGGGTTTTGCATCAACGCTTCCTCGGTGACCTCCACTTCCAGTTGCCGTGGCTGCAGCCCATGGCGCTCCATGACCTGACGCAACTCGGTGACCAGATTCGGCAAGCCGAACTGGGTGTTGCTCAGGCTCACGCCGAGCACCAGATCCTCCGCGAACAGCGCTTCCCAGGCTTTGCGCTGGCCGGCGCCACGGTGATAGATCCAGCTGCCGAGGCGGCTGATCAACCGCGCTTCTTCCAGCAACGGCAGAAACAGTCCCGGCGGCACATCGCCGACACTCGGATGCTGCCAGCGCAGCAACGCTTCGAACCCACGAGTCTGCCCGCTACCGATCGCCACCTGCGGCTGATAGACCAGATTGAAATCGCGGTTTTCGATGGCCTCGCGCACGCTGTCTTCCAGCATCAGGCGCGAGCGTGCGCGGCCGTTCATCTCATGATCATAAAAGCGATATTGCTGACGCCCGGCCCGCTTGGCTTCGTACATGGCAATGTCCGAGGCGCGCAGCAAACCGTCGAGGTTGCGGCCACAGTCGGGATAGGTGGCGATGCCGATGCTGGCGCCAAGGACAATATCCAGACCTTCGATCTGCTGACAGACCGACACCCGCTCGATGAGCTTCTCGGCAATCTTCGCCGCTTGCTCGGGGAATTCCAGATCCAGCAGCGCAGTGAACTCATCGCCGCCCATGCGCGCCAGGATATCGAACGGCCGCAGGCACGCCTTCAACTGTTCGGAGACCCAGCGCAACACGCGGTCGCCGGCGTCATGGCCGAGGGAATCGTTGACCCGCTTGAAGCCGTCGAGATCGAGGTAGAGCAACACCCAGCTACTGTCGCTGCGTTCGCCGCGCAACAACAGGTTTTCCACGGTCTGGTAGAAACCCCGCCGGTTGAGCAGGCCGGTCAGAGGGTCGGTCACTGCCTGGAATTCCAGTTGCTGGTGCAAGTGGCGCACCACCGACATGTCCAGGACGGTCACCACCATCGCGTGCTGCTCCGAGGATAGCGGCGCGCAGGACAATGCCACCGGCACTTGCTGTCCGGGCGCAGTGCGCAGCAACGCATCGTGCAGGCGCAGAGTTTCGCCGCGCTGGTAGCCGGCGTAAAACTCGGAATCGGCCCACAGCGGAATGTGCGGCTTCTGCAGGAAGTCGAGAAACTCCTTGCCCTCAAGCTCCTTGACCGGCGCGTTGAGCAGCCGCGAAATAGCCGGGTTGGCAAAGCGAATCACGCCGTCCTCGCTCAACACCAGAATGCCTTCGGCGGCGTTATCCAGCACCGAGGCATTGAAGGCGCGCGCCACTTCCAGATCATGACTGAGGCGTTGCAGGGCACGGCGATTGCGCTGGTGTTCAAGCAGTGCCTGAACCTTGGGCTTGAGGATTTGCGGATCGAACGGTTTGAACAGGTAATCCACGGCGCCGCTGGCATAGCCCTTGATCACGGCGTCTTGGGATTGCTCGTTGGCGGTGAGGAAAATGATCGGCGTCAACCGCGTGCGCTGGCTGCCGCGCATGAGCCGTGCGACCTCAAAACCGTCCATGCCGGGCATCTGCACATCGAGCAGGACCAGGTCGATGTCGTGTTCGAGCAAAAGATTGAGCGCCTCGAAACCGGAGGCGGCGGTCATCACATGCCAATCCTGGCGCTGCAACAACGCGCGCATGCTGATCAGATTTTCGGGGTAATCATCGACGATCAAAAGGACCGAGTTGCCTTCACCTGGCTGGGGTTGCGCGCATTCCATGCTGCTTCTCTTATCGGGACCGGTTGCCGGCAAAACCATAGACGTACTGAGCCTTCACTCTAGTCGCGGAAGCCACAAAGCAGAAGCAGCCGCCACGCCATCATTTGGCCAATGTTCCATCGAGCCGACTAACGGTCGCCGCTACAGACCCCGGAAACCGGGCAGGATGGCATTTCGACAGGATGTTGACGCCAATCAACTGCCGGACGGGCATTAACAAAAATAGCCGCTACGCTTATAAAGGCGCCCCGAAAAGGCGCGGGCTAGAGCTTCTGGCACCCGCGTTCAGGATGAATCGAGTGGAAGAACCGACATGATCGATCTCGCAACCTGGAATCTCAGCGTTCCCGTTGGCAGCCCGCCGTACACCGTCGAAACCGAAAAACTGGTGAAAGGCTTCAAGGATCAATACTTCCATTCCGACACCGGAACCTTGTTTTTCTGGTCCCCGGTCACCGGGTCAAAAACCGAAAACGCCATCTACCCGCGTACCGAACTGCGCGAGACCTACAGCAACGGCACCCTGCGCAACTGGTACTACCCGGACGCCGACAACCTGCTGCGCGCGACCCTCACAGTCAATAAAGTGCCCAGCTCCGGCAAGATCGTCATCGGCCAGATTCATGCTTATGAAAGTCAGAAGCCGATGGTCAAGCTCGAATATCAGTACAAAGAGAAAACCCAGGCGGGCAATCTGGTGATCAAGGTGCGCATGCGCCCCGATGACGAAGAAAGCCGTGTCATTACCCTCGCCACAGGTATCAAGCTCGATCGCGAATTCAACTACCTCATCCACCTCAGCCCCGGCGGCGCGTTGGGTGTGAGTGCAGCGGGTTATCAGTGGGATTCACAGATCAGCGCGACGTGGCGGGACAAGCCGTTGTACTTCAAGGCCGGGGTGTATGTGCAGGACAACACCGGGTACACCAGTGAGGGTGGGCAGGTGACCTTCTCCAAACTCGACATCGATCACGACAAATAAATCTCCTGGCACGCACTAACAGATCACGAAAACCGATAAAACGGCAGACTATATGAGTCTGCCGTGCTGCATCAGACCGATGTCAGCCGCGGTTTCCTAGAACTCAAAATCCCCTTTTACGGAAAAGACTCCTTCCTCAGATAGATTAAAGACCCCTTTTGGACGGTCTCCGCCTTTGGTCAAACGAAAAGTACCACTCGCATTTTTATCACCGCTTACCCAATCAAATTCTAAATGAGCCCAAATCGGACCATGATCATTCCCCTCTAGTTTGTATTCCTCACCAGCGACGAGATCTTTTTTAAACTTAACTCCCATATAATATTCGTGACCTCCGAAAGTCCTATACTTGGGATTAAGATAGAAAAACTCTTTATCAGAGTACAAACCTTCATTTTTAAGATTAAGCGGGTGAGAACCATACTCTGGATGCTTGTAAGTGATATTAAGGTCACCCGCAACTCGTTTATCAACTTCCAGTTCGATTTTCATTTCTTCGTCCTACAAAATAAATGAATTCAAAGTTTAGTGTTTCGACTGGGCCGGCACACCTGTCATATCTGACAGGTTTTTATATCAAGAAGACATAGACTTAACACCTTTAATAGCCAAACTCTCGCTGATCTGCTATTCCCCGCCAATTTACTGCGCTCATTCAAGTGCAGAAAAATCTGAAACCCCATCTGATGACGGGGTTTGCCTCAGAGGTTACGAGCGGGCGATGGCGTCGAATAACTTCTCGAGGTATCCGAAATCTGTTGACCACTACACTTCCATATTTCCTTTAAGTATAAAACTCATCGCAAAAAGGCCTAGATACCTGTCAACTCTGACAGGTGACGAAATGTGTGCAACTCCATAACCTCACTTCGGAAATATAAAAAGGGAAGGGGAAACTCTTCTTTTCATCACTCATCACCACAATGAAAGGAGAAACTTCATGGGCCAAGTTAACCCGAACGGAATTTACAATGGTCGCGTGTTCGATAGCGGCGCGAGCAATGAAGCATCCCTCACAATCACAGCATCGGATCCGCAGAAGGGCAACATTAGTCAAGCCAGCATGCAGTATTACGGTATGAACTGGACAGTAACTGGCTTTTTCGCTTATGCGAACCTGACAGATGAATCCCCTGTATCCTTTAATCTTCGAGCGGAAGTAAACAGCGGGGAACACAACGTACGCACCATCAGCTTGCGATCGCCTGATAGAAACTATTCCCGCTTGGAGGGCACAGTTCATGTAGACCGCGGGGGGCCGAATTTGGGTAAAACCTACAACATCGAATTTACAAAAAAATGAGCTCGTCCTAAAGCGTAAAAAAAAACCCGTCTCACGACGGGTTTTTTATTACCACTTAGAACTGTAATGAATCAGTTAACCTTCGCGTTCAACTCACCCTTCAGATAACGCTGGTACATCGCTTCCAGGGAGATCGGTTTGATCTTCGAAGCATTACCGGCAGTACCGAACGCTTCATAGCGAGCGATACATACGTCACGCATGGCGGTCACGGTGGCGCCGAAGAATTTACGTGGGTCGAACTCGCTCGGGTTGGTGGCCATCAGGCGGCGCATGGCGCCGGTGGATGCCAGGCGCAGGTCGGTGTCGATGTTGACCTTGCGCACGCCGTGCTTGATGCCTTCGACGATTTCTTCAACCGGTACGCCGTAGGTTTCTTTAATGTCGCCGCCGTACTGGTTGATGATCGCCAGCCACTCTTGTGGCACGGAGGACGAACCGTGCATCACCAAGTGGGTGTTAGGGATGCGCTTGTGGATTTCCTTGATGCGATCGATCGCCAGCACATCACCGGTCGGTGGCTTGGTGAACTTGTAGGCGCCGTGGCTGGTGCCGATGGCGATGGCCAGGGCATCGACCTGGGTGCGCTTGACGAAGTCAGCGGCTTCTTCCGGGTCGGTCAGCATCTGGCTGTGATCCAGAACGCCTTCAGCGCCGATGCCGTCTTCTTCACCGGCCATACCGGTTTCCAGCGAACCCAGGCAACCCAGCTCGCCTTCTACCGAAACGCCGCAGGCGTGAGCCATGGCCACGGTTTGTTGGGTAACGCGGACGTTGTAGTCGTAGTCGGTCGGGGTCTTGCCGTCTTCGCCCAGCGAGCCATCCATCATCACCGAGCTGAAGCCGAGTTGAATTGAGCGCTGGCAGACGTCAGGGCTGGTGCCGTGGTCCTGGTGCATGCACACCGGGATGTGCGGGAATTCTTCGATCGCGGCGAGGATCAGGTGACGCAGGAATGGCGCGCCGGCGTATTTGCGCGCGCCGGCCGAAGCCTGGACGATCACCGGGGAGTCAGTCTTGTCAGCGGCTTCCATGATGGCGCGCATCTGCTCAAGGTTGTTGACGTTGAAAGCTGGAACGCCGTAGCCGAACTCGGCTGCGTGGTCCAGCATCTGGCGCATGCTGATAAGTGCCATTGTGTGTGTCTCTCCCGGTTGAGGGTCGTTGATCGTGCCAGCCTGCCGGAGCGGCGGCGGCTATTCAAGTTAATGCAGATCGGGGATTGAGGCCCGGTCTGGTGATTCGATAAAGCATAATCCTGAGAACTACACAGATCCCCTGTAGGAGTGAGCCTGCGGTGTGTCAATTACTGCGCTTTGCATCCACGGCCAATCAGGTCATTGGTGGCGACCCAATACACCAGGCCTTCGTCACCCTTGACGTGAAACGCCAGCATGCCATCGCTGTACAGCGTGCCCGAGGCGCCCGGCTCTTCTTTCAGGCGATAGACCTGATCACCGCCGCCGAGACGAACGTCGACTTCCTTTTGGCCGGCATCGGCGTAACGCCACAACACCTTGGCCTGGCTGTCGCAGGTCCAGGTTGTCCAGTTGTCCGCCGGGGCCGACGACTGAAACAGGTTCAACTGCGCGCAACCGCCCAACAATGCCAACGCCGCAACGGCGATCAAGCCTTTCATCCGTGTTCCTCGACTGGCGACGCTCGCCGCCAGCCCTGAGTTAAAGAGTCAGACCCGTCAAGGACAACCATGTTCCTTGACCGGGGTTTGCGTCTCGTATTTGTCCAGGCCGTCCGGACCCGAGCGCTTATTTAGCACCGGGTTGGTTTCGGCCTGCCAGTCGGCCTGATAACAGCCCTTCTGCGGCTCGCTCGGTGCTGGCGTCGCGTCGGCCTTCGGGTTACTCCCGCAGGCCGCCAGCGTACCGCTCAGCAACAACAGCGCTAACGACTTGACCATGAAAACACTCCTTTGCCTGGCCAAACGGGCGGCCTCAGGCCTTGGCCCGGGTTTCCAGGACTTCAACGGCAGGCAGCACCTTGCCCTCGACGAATTCGAGGAACGCGCCACCACCGGTGGAAATGTAGGAGATTTGTTCAGCCACGCCATATTTATCGATCGCCGCCAGGGTGTCGCCACCGCCAGCGATGGAGAATGCCGAGCTCTCGGCGATGGCCTGGGCCAGTACCTTGGTGCCGTTGCCGAACTGATCGAACTCGAACACGCCAACCGGACCGTTCCACAGAATGGTTTTCGACGATTTCAGCAGCTCGGCGAAGTTGGCCGCGGTTTGCGGGCCGATGTCGAGAATCATGTCGTCAGCCGCAACGTCGGCGATCAGTTTCACAGTCGCTTCAGCGCTTTCCGCAAATTCCTTGGCGACCACAACGTCAACCGGCAGCGGCACGCTGACTTTCGCAGCGATTTCACGGGCGGTGTCGAGCAGGTCCGGTTCGTACAGCGACTTGCCGACCGGGTGACCGGCCGCCGCGAGGAAGGTGTTGGCGATGCCGCCGCCGACGATCAGTTGATCGCAGATCTGGCTCAGGCTGTTCAGCACATCGAGTTTGGTCGACACCTTGGAGCCGGCAACGATCGCCGCCATTGGCTTGGCCGGTGCGCCAAGAGCTTTGCCCAGTGCGTCCAGCTCAGCGGCCAGCAACGGGCCAGCGGCAGCGACTTTGGCAAACTTGGCTACACCATGGGTCGAACCTTCGGCGCGGTGAGCGGTACCGAAAGCGTCCATCACGAACACGTCGCACAGGGCCGCGTATTGCTGGGCCAGCTCGTCAGCGTTCTTTTTCTCGCCCTTGTTGAAGCGCACGTTTTCGAACAGCACGATGTCGCCCGCCTTGACCTCGACGCCACCGAGGTAATCAGCCACCAGCGGCACTTCGCGGCCGAGCGCCTTGCTCAGGTAGTCGGCGACAGGTTTCAGGCTGTTTTCGGCAGAGAATTCGCCTTCGGTAGGACGGCCCAGGTGCGAGCAGACCATCACTGCCGCGCCTTTTTCCAGGGCCAGCTTGATGGTCGGCAGCGAAGCCAGGATGCGCGCGTCGCTGGTGACAACACCGTCCTTGACGGGGACGTTGAGGTCTTCGCGGATCAATACGCGCTTACCTTGCAGATCGAGGTCGGACATCTTCAACACGGTCATGGGTCGCACTTCCTACGGTTTTTTTGAAGTTGCTGTTTGCAGATAGTGATCTGCAACGTCCAGCATTCGGTTGGCAAAACCCCACTCGTTGTCGAACCAGGCCAGGATGTTCACCAGTTTGGGGCCGGAAACACGGGTCTGACTGGCATCGACGATGGCCGAATGTGGGTCATGGTTGAAATCACAGCTGGCGTGCGGCAACTCGGTGTAGGCCAGAAGGCCTTTGAGCGGGCCGCTGGTGGCGGCTTCGCGCAGGATCCGGTTGACCTCGTTGGCGTCAGTCGCGGTGGCGGTCTGCATCGTGATGTCGAGGCAGGACACGTTGACTGTCGGCACGCGCACGGCTTTGGCCTGAATTCGTCCGGCAAGTTCCGGCAGCAGGCGCTCGATACCGCGTGCCAGACCAGTGGACACCGGGATCACCGACTGGAACGCCGAACGGGTGCGGCGCAGGTCTTCGTGGTGATAGGCGTCGATCACCGGCTGATCGTTCATCGCCGAGTGGATCGTGGTGATCGACACGTAATCCAGACCGATCGCCTGATCGAGCAGGCGCAGCAGCGGCACGCCGCAGTTGGTGGTGCAGGAGGCGTTGGACACCAGCAGTTCGTCGCCCGTCAGGCAGTCCTGATTGACGCCGTAGACGATGGTGGCGTCGACATCCGCTTCGCTGGCCATCGGCTGCGAGAACAGCACGCGCGGCGCGCCGGCGTCGAGAAAACGCTGACCGTCAGCACGGGTGTGGTAAGCGCCGGAGCACTCCAGCACCAGATCGACGCCCAGCGACGCCCAATCGATGCCTTCCGGGGTGGCACTGCGCAGGACCTTCACGCAGTCGCCATTGATATGCAGACAATCGCCCTCGACCCGCACTTCGCCGGGGAAACGGCCGTGGGTGGAGTCGAAGCGTGTCAGGTATTCGATGCTGGCCATATCGGCCAGATCGTTGATCGCGACAATTTCAAACCCGGCCTTCGCGCCGCGCTCGAACAACGCCCGCAAGACGCAACGACCAATGCGGCCGTAGCCGTTGAGTGCAACTTTGTAAGGACGCGGTTGAGGCATGGGGTTCTCGATAGAATTCGCTAACAACACAACCCCTGTAGGAGCTGACGAGTGAAACGAGGCTGCGATCTCTTGATCTTGTTTTTAAGATCAAGATCAAAAGATCGCAGCCTTCGGCAGCTCCTACAGGGGAACGCGGCGGCCAGGGCCACCGCATTCGTACTGCTTAGTCCTCCAGCAGCTCTTCAGCCTGACCCAGGATGTTTTCCAGGGTAAAGCCGAACTCTTCGAACAGTGCCGAAGCCGGCGCCGACTCACCGTAGGTGGTCATGCCGATCACGCGACCTTCCAGACCCACGTACTTGAACCAGAAGTCGGCGTGGGCCGCTTCGATGGCGATACGCGCGCTGACTTGCAGCGGCAGAACCGACTGCTTGTACTCCGCATCCTGTGCATCGAAAGCGCTGGTGCAAGGCATGGAAACCACGCGGACCTTGCGGCCCTGCTCGGTCAGTTTGTCGAAGGCCTGAACGGCCAGACCCACTTCCGAACCGGTGGCGATCAGGATCAGCTCAGGCTCGCCTGCGCAGTCCTTGAGCACATAACCACCACGGCTGATGTTGGCGATCTGGTCAGCATCGCGTTCCTGATGCTGCAGGTTCTGCCGCGAGAAGATCAGCGCCGACGGGCCGTCCTTGCGCTCCAGAGCGTTTTTCCAGGCCACCGCCGATTCCACGGCGTCGGCTGGACGCCAGGTGTCGAGGTTCGGCGTGCTGCGCAGGCTGGTCAGTTGCTCGATCGGCTGGTGGGTCGGGCCGTCTTCGCCCAGACCGATGGAGTCGTGGGTGTAGACGTGAATCACGCGCTTTTTCATCAATGCCGACATGCGTACGGCGTTGCGCGCGTATTCCATGAACATCAGGAAGGTCGCGCCGTAAGGCACCAGACCGCCGTGCAGGGTGACGCCGTTCATGATCGCGGTCATGCCGAATTCGCGCACGCCGTAGTACATGTAGTTGCCGCTGGCGTCTTCAGCGTTGACGCCCTTGCAGCCTTTCCACAGGGTCAGGTTGGAACCGGCGAGGTCAGCCGAGCCGCCAAGCAGTTCCGGCAGCAGCGGACCAAAGGCGTTCAGGGTGTTCTGGCTGGCTTTGCGGCTGGCGATGGTCTCGCCCTTGGCCGCGACTTCGGCGATATAGGCCGAGGCTTTTTCCGAGAAGTCGGCCGGCAGTTCGCCGCTCAGACGACGGATCAGCTCGTTGGCTTCAGTCGGGAACGCAGCGGAGTAGGCGGCGAAACGCTGATCCCACTCGGCTTCCACCGCGCGGCCAGCTTCCTTGGCGTCCCACTCGGCATAGATCTCGGCCGGGATTTCGAACGGGCCGTAGTTCCAGTTCAGCGCCTGACGGGTCAGGGCGATCTCCGCGTCACCCAGTGGGGCGCCGTGGCAATCTTCCTTGCCCTGCTTGTTCGGCGAACCGAAACCGATGGTGGTCTTGCAGCAGATCAGCGTCGGCTGCGCGCTCTTGCGTGCGGTTTCGATGGCGGTCTTGATCTCTTCCGGATCGTGGCCGTCGACGTTGCGAATCACCTGCCAGTTGTAGGCTTCGAAACGCTTCGGCGTGTCATCGGTGAACCAGCCTTCGACTTCGCCGTCGATGGAGATGCCGTTGTCATCGTAGAAGGCGATCAGCTTGCCCAGGCCCAGCGTGCCAGCTAGGGAAGCGACTTCGTGGGAAATGCCTTCCATCATGCAGCCATCACCGAGGAACACGTAGGTGTGGTGGTCAACGATGTTGTGGCCGGGGCGGTTGAACTGCGCGCCCATGACTTTCTCAGCCAAGGCGAAACCGACGGCGTTGGCCAGACCCTGACCCAGCGGGCCGGTGGTGGTTTCGACGCCCGGGGTGTAACCGAATTCCGGGTGGCCTGGAGTGCGGCTGTGCAGTTGACGGAATTGCTTGAGGTCGTCGATCGACAGGTCGTAACCGGTCAGGTGCAGCAGCGAGTAGATCAACATCGAGCCGTGGCCGTTGGACAGCACGAAGCGGTCACGGTCGGCGAAAGACGGGTTGCTCGGGTTGTGCTTGAGGTAGTCGCGCCACAGCACTTCGGCAATATCTGCCATACCCATAGGGGCACCGGGATGGCCGCTGTTGGCTTTTTGCACGGCATCCATGCTGAGGGCACGAATGGCGTTGGCACGCTCACGACGGCTAGGCATCGCTGATCTCCTGGGTGTGAATAGACTGAAACGGAAAAAAGGAGGGCATTTTCCCTCACCCATGCGCCTCGGGGCAATGACAGATAGTCATCGGCAGGCGTTTTTCCAATCGATAGCACAGGTTTCGCTTGGTGAAACCTTTCCGCTATTCGTTTGTAGAGACTGCCGTCCGCCGAGAAGTGCCATTTATCGAGCAATATCAAAACTTTTTGATATTGACCTTGCGGTGCCTTGCCCCCGTCTCTAGACTGCCAGCCCTATGAACTTACGCGTGCCTTCCATTCGCCATGACGATTGCGACGAGCTGGCGGCCCTGTGCAAGGCCGGCGGCGATCCGCTGCGGCTGAATGTCTTGCGCGCGCTGGCCAACGATTCGTTTGGCGTGCTTGAGCTGGCGCAGATTTTCGGCATCGGCCAGTCGGGCATGAGCCACCACCTCAAGGTGCTGGCGCAAGCCGATCTGGTGGCGACACGCCGTGAGGGCAACGCGATTTTCTATCGTCGCGCCCTGCCCCACAGCGAATTGCTCGGCGGCAAGCTGCACGCGGCGCTGTTAGAAGAAGTCGACAATCTGGATCTGCCTGACGAGGTGCAAGCGCGCATCGAACAGGTTCACGGCCAGCGTGCCGCTGCCAGTCAGGACTTCTTCGCCCGGGTGGCGGAAAAATTCCGTGCCCAGCAAGACTTGATCGCAGGCCTGCCGCAGTACCGTGACAGCGTGCTGGCCCTGCTCGACAAACTGAACTTCGATGGTGCAGCCACGGCCATTGAAGTCGGCCCCGGCGATGGTGCTTTTCTGCCGGAACTGGCCCGTCGCTTCGGCACCGTAACCGCGCTGGACAACAGCCCGGCGATGCTCGAACTGGCGCGTCAGGTGTGCGAACGTGAACAGCTGGCTAACGTCAGCCTGCAATTGGCCGATGCATTGAACGGCACGAGCCTTATGGCCGATTGCGTGGTGTTGAACATGGTCCTGCACCATTTCGCCGCCCCGGCCGATGCGCTCAGGCACATGGCTGACCTGCTGCAACCGGGCGGTAGCCTGCTCGTGACAGAGTTATGTAGCCACAACCAGAGTTGGGCCAGGGAGGCCTGCGGTGATCTCTGGTTGGGGTTTGAACAGGACGATCTGGCCCGTTGGGCCACCGCTGCGGGACTCGCTCCCGGGGAAAGCCTCTATGTAGGCTTACGTAATGGTTTCCAGATCCAGGTCCGCCACTTTCAGCGACCGGCTGGCGACACTCACCATCGGTAAATTCAGGAAAACATCGAGATGAGCGAATACTCCCTCTTCACCTCCGAGTCCGTGTCTGAAGGACATCCGGACAAAATCGCCGACCAGATTTCCGATGCGGTGCTGGACGCCATTATTGCCCAGGACAAACACGCTCGCGTGGCCGTGGAAACCCTGGTCAAGACCGGCGTGGCCATCGTTGCCGGTGAAGTGACCACCAGCGCCTGGGTCGACCTGGAGCAGATCGTTCGTGACGTGATTTGCGACATCGGCTACACCAGCTCCGAAGTCGGCTTCGACGGCGCGACCTGCGGCGTGATGAACATCATCGGCAAGCAGTCCCCCGACATCAACCAGGGTGTTGACCGCGCCAAGCCTGAAGATCAGGGCGCCGGCGACCAGGGCCTGATGTTCGGCTACGCCAGCAACGAAACCGACGTTTTGATGCCAGCGCCGATCACTTTCTCGCACCAGTTGGTGCAGCGTCAGGCCGAAGCGCGCAAATCGGGCCTGCTGCCCTGGCTGCGTCCGGACGCCAAGTCGCAAGTGACCTGCCGTTACGAAGGCGGCAAGGTTGTCGGCATCGACGCCGTTGTCCTGTCGACCCAGCACAACCCGGAAGTGTCTTACAAAGACCTGCGCGAAGGCGTGATGGAGCTGATCGTCAAGCACGTGCTGCCTGCCGAACTGCTGAGCAAGGACACCCAGTTCCACATCAACCCGACCGGCCAGTTCATCATTGGCGGCCCGGTAGGTGACTGCGGTCTGACCGGTCGCAAGATCATCGTCGACAGCTACGGCGGCATGGCCCGTCACGGCGGCGGCGCGTTCTCCGGCAAGGATCCATCGAAGGTTGACCGTTCGGCTGCCTACGCTGGCCGTTACGTGGCCAAGAACATCGTTGCGGCCGGTCTGGCCGAGCGTTGCGAGATCCAGGTGTCCTACGCGATCGGTGTGGCCCAGCCTACGTCGATATCGCTGAACACCTTCGGCACCGGCAAGGTCAGCGATGACAAGATCATCAAACTGGTGCGTGAAGTGTTCGACCTGCGTCCATACGCGATCACCACCATGCTCGACCTGCTGCACCCGATGTACCAGGAAACCGCAGCCTACGGCCACTTCGGTCGTGCTCCGCAGACTAAGACCGTTGGCGAAGACAGCTTCACCACGTTCACCTGGGAAAAAACCGACCGCGCCGACGCCCTGCGTTCTGCCGCTGGCCTGTAAGACCCTGGCTGCATGAAAGCCCCGCACGGTTCGCGCCGTGCGGGGCTTTTTCATGCCTGACGGATTTTTGAGATCTCTGTGGGAGCGAGCCTGCTCGCGAAAGGGCCCTACCCGACGCCACCACGCTCCAGCCCGGAAACAGTTCGCAAAAAAGCCGCGCAACGATCTTCAGATCCTCACCTACCCTTCAAGCATCACCCCCGAGCAAGGACGCTCAACGATGCTTTTCACACTGCGCCTGTTGCTGGCATTCCTGCTGGCACTCATCACCCTCGTCAGCCAAGCCAACTGCCCCGACTGGCCCTTACCCCAAGCCCAACGCGAAATCACTACCCTGCAAAACCGGATCGACCAATGGGACGACGCCTATCACCGCGAAGGCCGTTCATTGATCACCGACGAACTCTATGACCAGTCCCTGCTGCGGCTGAATGAATGGCAAGCCTGCTTCAACCAACCCGCATCACCGCAGCCGTTGCGCACAGCGGCCGGCACGGTCACTCATCCCATCACCCACACCGGCCTGGACAAGCTGCACAAAGCTGCAGACGTCGCCAACTGGCTGCGCGATCGCCAGAACGTCTGGGTGCAGCCCAAGGTCGATGGAGTGGCCGTCACGCTGATCTACCGTCAGGGGATATTGCAGCAGGCCATCAGCCGAGGTGACGGTGTCAGCGGTCAGGACTGGACAATTTCCGCGCGTAGAATCGCTGCCATTCCGCAACGCCTGAACCAGCCACGGGATCTGCTGGTGCAGGGCGAACTCTACTGGCGGCTGCAGGCGCACGTGCAAGCGCGATCCGGCAGCGTCAATGCCCGCGCCACCGTGGCCGGCCTTATGGGACGCAAATCCCTCGATGCCGAACAGGCCGCCGGGATCGGGCTGTTCGTTTGGGACTGGCCGCAAGGCCCTGTGCGGCTGCCAGAGAGATTGTCCGGACTTCAGGCATTGGGGTTCGCCACAACCGAGCCCTACACACAGCCGATCACCCGATTCGAAGACGCGCAAAAATGGCGCGAGCACTGGTATCGCTCGCCGCTGCCCTTTGCCAGCGATGGCGTAGTGCTGCGCCAGAGTCAACGGCCACCCGCCGAACGCTGGCAGGCCAAGGCACCTTACTGGGCGGTGGCCTGGAAATACCCATTCGCCCAGGCATTGGCGGAAGTGCGCAAGGTGAATTTCAAGATCGGCCGCACCGGGCGCATCACCCCAGTGCTGGAACTGCTGCCGGTGAGACTCGATGACCGCGAGATCAAACGGGTCAGCGTCAGCTCGCTCAAGCGCTGGCAAACCCTCGACATTCGCCCCGGCGACCAGGTGGCTCTCAGTCTGGCCGGGCTGACCATTCCACGCCTGGACAGTGTCGTGTTACGTACCAGCGAACGGCCAGACATCGACATCCCCAACGCCAGCGACTACCACGCCCTGAGCTGCTGGCAACCGACGCCCGGCTGTGAAAGCCAGTTTCTCGCGCGGCTGACCTGGCTGAGCGGCAAGCAGGGCCTGGCCATGCAACATGTCGGGCGTGGCACCTGGGAGAAACTTTTGGAAACAGGCCGTCTGAAACACCTGCTGGATTGGCTGACCCTCGATGCCTCAGAGCTTGCTAACATTGCCGGCCTCGGCGAGCGCAGCAGCGCACGTCTGATCGAAAGTTTTCGGGGCGCGCGGCAACAGCCGTTCGCTCATTGGTTGAAAGCCCTGGGCATGCCGCCGACCGGACAGGCACAACTGGCTGATTCGTGGCAGGCCCTGGCACAACGCGACACTGAACAATGGCAGGCAGAAGCCGGCATCGGCCCGGGTCGCGCGGCGCAACTGAGCGCATTCTTTCGCGACCCGCAGGTAATGGCTTTGAGCGACACCTTGAAAGCCGCCGGAATCGACGGCTTCTGAACATGCAATCCCCGCCAGGCGGGAACCCAATGGCCGGCCAGACGCTCCAACAGCGCAGTGCCCTCCTACCCCGATTGCCTTTGCACATGGAGCTTTTATGAAATTTCTCGCACCGCTCGCCCTGCTTACTCTTTGCGGCGTCATGGCCGCCCCGGTCATGGCCGAAGAAGACGGCCCGGGCCTGACCGGCTGCGCTGCCAAGAAGCAGGGCATCATCAATCAGATCGAACAGGCCAAATCCCGCGGCAACATGGAGCAGCAGGAAGGTCTGGAAACCGCACTGCGCAAAGTGACCGAACACTGCACCGACGCCGGCCTGAAGAAAGAGCGCGAGAACAAGGTGCTTGACGCCCAGCATGAGGTGCGTGAGCGTCAGGCGGACCTCGACAAGGCCATGAAAAAAGGCGATCCGGAGAAGATCAACAAGCGCAAGGAGAAGCTCGCCGAATCGCGCAAGGAACTGCAGGAAGCGCTGGACGAGATCGACAAGTAATCTGCCGATTCCCTGTGGCGAGGGAGCTTGCCACAAGGTACTCAGCAGGTTCAGGAATCAATGATCCCGAAACTCTTTATGGCAAGCACTGCAGGCATCCTCGACTTTCTGCACTGCCGGTCCGAGATTGCTGGCCTTGTAGGGCTGAACCTGGCTGGCGGCTACCAGTTCGCCGGTAGCCGCTTCAAGAGCGCGGGCCAGCTCCTGGAAACGTGCCTGTTTCTGCCAGACATCGTCCTTGGCGCTGGTGTGATCTTCTTCGCGCACCTGCGGAAAATGCTTCCACGGCTCATGGGACAACGCATCGAGTCTGACCGCGCCCTCGGCAAATTTCGGCCCGTCGAACGCAATGCGCCCACGCAACATGCCGCCGAGGTCTTCGCTGGTCTTGAGCATCTGTTTGAAGATGGCCTTGCGCTGGCCCAGCGGCGAATTCGGGTCGACGCCGCCACAGGCGGACAAGCTCAGACAGGCCAGCAATACAACAGCAATTCGTTTCAGAGTCATGGTGGCTTCAGGTCGCGGAAATCGGCGGCCAGTATCGTCGGCTCACCGCCAAACACCAATAGCCCTATTAAAAATACGGGTTGTTCGAGCGCATGGAGCACTCGGCCAACCGGCACAGGAATCACTCCATGAACAGCCGCTTCACGGCCTGGCGTCACCCGCTTCTCGTCACCCTGCCAATCCTGGCCGCCCTCGCCGGCTGCACCGGCGGTGACAACGCCGAACCGAAAACCCACGCGCTGGCCACCTATTCCAGCGCAACCTGGGAAGCCTTGCCAGCAGTCTCCGACAGCGATCTGGTCGCCGGTTTCGGCTCGTGGCGCAGCGCCTGCACACGACTCAAAGCCGACGCAGTCTGGGGCCCGACCTGCGCTGCAGCGGCGAATGTGCCGCAAAGTGCTGATGCAATTCGCGCATTCCTCAAGCAGAACCTCGATGTCTACGGCCTGCGCGCCGAGCACGACAACCCCAACGGCCTGATCACTGGCTACTACGAACCGGTGTACCCCGGCAGCCTGACCCCAACCGCAACGGCCAACGTGCCGGTGTATGGCGTGCCAGAAGACATGATCATTGTCTCGCTCGACAGCATCTATCCGGAATTGAAAGGCAAGCGCCTGCGCGGCCGCCTCGAAGGTCGCGTGCTCAAGCCTTACGATGACGCAGCAACCATCGAATCCAAAGGCGTTAAAGCCCCGGTAGTCGCCTACCTGACGGATCCGATGAACCTGCAATTTCTGCAGATTCAGGGGTCGGGCCGGATTCAGACCGAAGACGGCAAACAGTTGCGCATTGCCTACGCCGATCAGAACGGCCACCCGTACCGGCCGATCGGTCGCTGGCTGGTCGAGCAAGGCGAGCTGAAGAAAGAAGAGGTGACCATGAGCGCGATCAGCAATTGGGCCAAGGCCAACCCGACGCGCATTCCGGAACTGCTCGCCAGCAACCCGAGCTACGTGTTCTTCACCCGCAACCCGGACAGCAACGAAGGCCCGCGCGGCTCGCTGAACGTGCCGCTGACCGCCGGCTACAGCGCGGCGGTGGATCGCAAGGTGATTCCGTTGGGCAGTCTGTTATGGCTGTCCACCACCAAACCGGATGGCACACCGTTGGTGCGCCCGGTCGCGGCGCAGGATACCGGCGGCGCGATTGCTGGTGAGGTGCGTGCGGATCTGTTCTGGGGCACTGGCGATGCGGCCGGGCAACTGGCCGGGGACATGAAGCAGCAAGGGCAGATCTGGATGCTCTGGCCCAAAGGAAAAGAGTTACCGCAAGTGCCGCAGGTGGCGGATACACCGAAGCAAAAGTCTTAGGTTCTTCGTGGTCTGATCGGTCGCCTTCGCGAGCAGCCTCGCTCCCACATCTGGAATGCATTTCCATGTGGGAGCGAGCCTGCTCGCGAAGAGGCCGGCAGTAACACCCGATAATCAGATGGACACAAAGAAGAACGAAGCAATCAACGCCATCCCGATAAACCACACCACCGAACGCAGTGCGGCCCAGTCGGCCAGATAGCAAATGATGTACAGCAGGCGACTGGTGATAAACAACACGGCCAGCACATTGACCGTCACCAGCTCCGCAGTGCCGACCAGATGGGCAACGATCACCGCGGCGGCAAAGGCTGGCGTCACTTCAAAGCTGTTCAACTGCGCGGCATGGGCGCGACGGGCGACGCCGTCGACACTGTCGAGAAAATCCCGTGGATCGTAATTGTCCTTCAAGCGGAAACCGCCGGTTGCCTTCGCCACGACCGTGCACAGGTACGGCAGAAAAATCGCGATCAACACACACCAAAGAGCCACCGTCATAACGTCGTCCTTTTTTCGATTCGAGTAATGGGCGAGCGGTCAGAACTTCATCACCCAGCATGCCGATCAGCACCTGCCCACAGGCTAAGAGCCGTGGCCGGCCGAAAGGTTCTTTCAGGCAGATATTTCACGGCACCGCTTACGGTGAATATGCGATTGCAGAACCGACTGGTCAGAATTGATTCGCCATGTGTCAGCAGCTGTTTATACTGCACCCCACCACGCCGTACTCAGCTGCACACCCAAAAATTCCAATAAAAGCTGCCTGCTCCGCTTCCCTTTGCGAAAACGGTCGCTGGCACGCGTATGCCTGATCAAAGCGTCAAGACTACTGACAGAGACCTTGCGCATGCCCCTCGCTTTGCTTGCACTCGCCGTTGCCGCATTCGGCATCGGCACCACCGAATTCGTCATCATGGGCCTGCTGCCCGATGTCGCCCGCGACCTTGCGGTGAGCATTCCTCACGCCGGCCTGCTGATCACCGGTTACGCCCTGGGCGTGGTGTTCGGCGCGCCGATCCTGGCGATCGGCACCGCCAACATGCCGCGCAAAGCGACCCTGCTGGGCATGACGCTGATGTTCATTCTCGGCAACGTGCTCTGCGCGCTCGCGCCGAACTACGCAACACTGATGGCGGCACGCGTGGTCACGGCGCTGTGTCATGGCGCGTTTTTCGGCATTGGCTCGGTGGTCGCCGCCGGACTGGTTGCGCCGAACAAACGCGCACAGGCCATTGCGATGATGTTCACCGGCCTGACCCTGGCCAACGTCCTCGGCGTGCCCTTGGGCACAGCGCTGGGCCAATACGCTGGCTGGCGCTCGACCTTCTGGGCGGTGTCGGTGATCGGCATTGTCGCAGCGCTGGCGCAATGCTTGTGGTTGCCCAAACACATCGCGATGGACAAGGCCAACCTCGCCAGCGAATTCAAAGTACTGGGCAAGGCCAACGTGCTGCTGGCGCTGGGCATGAGCGTGCTGGCGTCGACCAGCCTGTTCAGCGTATTCACCTATATCGCACCGATTCTGCAAGACATCACTGGCGTCAGCCCCCACGGCGTGACAGTGATGCTGCTGTTGTTTGGCGTCGGTCTGACAGCGGGCAGCATGCTCGGCGGGCGTCTGGCCGACAGCCGTCTGTTGCCGTCACTGGTCGGCGTGGCACTGGCGGTCGTGGTGATTCTCGCGGCGTTCAGCCAGACCAGCCGTTCGGTTATTCCGGCGGCAATCACGCTGGTGCTGTGGGGAATTTTCGCCTTCGCACTGTGCCCGATTCTGCAACTGCTGATCATCGATCAGGCGCATGAAGCGCCGAATCTCGGTTCGACGCTGAACCAGAGCGCGTTCAACCTCGGCAACGCTGCGGGCGCCTGGATCGGCGGACTGGTGGTCGCCAGCGGCGCGGATCTGGCGGACTTGCCGTGGACCGGGGCACTGGTCGGCGTGCTGACGGTGCTGACCGCGCTGCTGTTCATTTACCTGCAACGCCGGCGGGCCAGTGCGGTCAATGTGTCTGGCTGATTGTGGTGTGCCAGATGCAGCCCTCACCCTAGCCCTCTCCCAGTGGGAGAGGGGACTGATTGGGGGATGCTTAAGAGCTACGCCGACCTGACCGTGCTTCGCTCATTCCATAATCGACCCGATCGTTCAGGTCGATGCACCTCACCCCAGCCCTCTCCCTCTGGGAGAGGGCTGGGGTGAGGGCTGTTGAATTTGACTCCGGATTCGGATGTGCCCTCAGCCACACCCGCCCCATCAAACCCCTGCGTCCAACCTCCGGTCGCGCTCCATTCACCCTTCATCCAAAGGACCCCGGATGCTTGAACTTGTCGCCGCTTTCATCTGCCTCACCACCCTCCTGACCTTCGTCAATTTCCGCTTCATCGGCCTGCCGCCGACCATCGGCGTGATGGTTACCGCCCTGCTGTTCTCACTGCTCCTGCAAGGCCTCAGCGTGCTCGGTTTTCCGGGGCTCGAAGACCGTGTGCAGCAACTGATCGGCCAGATCGACTTCGGCGATCTGCTGATGAACTGGATGCTGTCGTTCCTGCTGTTCGCCGGCGCCCTGCACGTCAACCTGAATGACTTGCGCAGCTACCGCTGGCCGATCGGCCTGCTGGCTACCTTCGGCGTATTGATCGCCACAGTGGTGATCGGCAGTCTGGCCTTCTACATCTTTGCCCTGTTCGGCTGGCACGTGAGTTTCCTCTACTGCCTGTTGTTCGGCGCCCTGATCTCACCGACCGACCCGATTGCGGTACTCGGCGTATTGCGTACCGCCAATGCTTCAAAACCACTGAAAACCACCATCGTCGGCGAATCGCTGTTCAACGACGGCACGGCGGTCGTGGTCTTCACCGTGCTGCTGGGCATCGCGCAACTGGGCGAAACCCCGACCGTCAGCGCCACGGCCATGCTCTTCGTCCATGAGGCGATTGGCGGTGTGTTGTTCGGTGGGCTGATCGGCTATCTGGTCTATCGGATGATCAAAAGCGTCGAGCAGCATCAGATTACCGTGATGCTGACCCTGGCCCTGGTGATCGGCGGTTCGGCGATGGCCACCGAACTGCACGTCTCCGCGCCGATCGCGATGGTGGTTGCCGGGCTGATCATCGGCAACCTGGGGCGGAACCTGGCGATGAACGACATGACCCGGCGCTACCTCGACGGTTTCTGGGAGTTGCTCGATGACATGCTCAACGCGCTGCTGTTTGCGCTGATCGGCATGGAGTTGTTGCTGCTGCCGTTCAACTGGCTGCACATGGCCGCCGCAGGTTTGCTGGCGGTGGCGATTCTGCTGTCGCGCCTGCTCACCGTGGCGCCGGCGATTCTACTGTTGCGCCGCTGGCGCTCAGTGCCCGCCGGCACCATCCGCATCCTGACCTGGGGCGGTTTGCGCGGCGGTGTTTCGGTGGCACTGGCGCTGGCCCTGCCGCTGGGCCCGGAGCGCGATCTGCTGCTGAGCATCACCTACATCGTCGTGCTGTCGTCGATCCTGTTGCAGGGCCTGACCATCGGCAAACTGGTCAAACACGCGACACGCAACGAGCCGACCAGCGTTCCTGAGCCAGCCCACCATTGATCATTTCTTGATCGACTGCGGATCCGGCTCTACAGCCTGGTCCGCAGACTCCTTCGGCGCCCCACTTTCGCTGCGAATCTGCGCATGCCTGATCAGCGCGAAGATGAAACTGCCGCCAATGATATTTCCCGCCAGCGTCGGCGCGGCGAACACCGCCCAGAAGTCACTCCACGGCAACTCGCCGGCAAACACCAGATACGATACTTCCGCCGAGCCGACGACGATGTGGGTGAAGTCGCCCAATGCCATGAAGTAGGTGATGAGGATGATGATCCACATCTTCGCGCTCTCCATGGACGGAATCATCCAGACCATGGTGGCGATCATCCAGCCGGAGACGATGCCCTTGGCGAACATCTGACTGGCGCTGTGCTCCATGACCTTGCGGCCGATCTCGAGGAAGGCGACGTCGGTCTTGCTGTCGAAGATCGGCAGTTCCAGCATCACGTACGCAACCAGAATCGTCCCGCAGAGGTTCCCGACCAACACCACGCTCCACAGGCGGATCAGCCGGGCGAAATTCAGCAGCGTCGGCTTGGTCATCACCGGCAGCACGGCGGTCAGGGTGTTTTCGGTGAACAGCTGTTGGCGCGCAAGGATGACTGCGAGGAAACCCGCGCAGTAACCGAAGCTGGCGATCACCTTGAATTCGTCGCCCTCGGGCAGACGCGAATTGAGCAATCCCATGCCCATCAACGACAGGCCCATGGTCAGGCCGGCGGCCAGCGCCGACCACCAGAGCGCGGCAATGCTGCGTTCCAGTTCCTGGTCGCCCTGGGTGCGGATGATTTCATGCAGAACGGCCGCGCGCGGCGGCTGGCTCTTCTCGACTTCGTGCTGCTCCTTGGCCGAGAGGTCGGGGGTCTTGTCGCTGGTGGGGGTGGTCATGGCGTGGCAACCGGTGGGGGGCGATGTAGCTACGACCGTTGCGCTTGGGAATACGTTCTGTAGGCGCGGCGCAAATCTCTGGATGCACGCAAATCCAGGGTAGGAGCTGCCGAAGGCTGCGATCTTTTGATCTTGATTTTTGAAGATCAAGATCAAGATCAAGATCAAGATCAAAAGATCGCAGCCTTCGGCAGCTCCTACAGGCACAGGTGATTCCTGTGGGAGCGAGCCTGCTCGCGAAGAATGCGCCGCCGATCTTATTGAACGGCTTCGTCATCCTTGAACTGGTCTTTCACATATTTGATCTCGGTGCGCCCGTGCGGCGCCGGCAGGCCGTCTTCGCCGAGGTTGACGAACACCATCTTCTCGACGGTCAGAATGCTCTTGCGGGTGATCTTGTTGCGCACTTCGCAGGTCAGGGTGATCGAGGTGCGACCGAATTCGGTGGCGGTGATGCCCAGTTCGATGATGTCGCCCTGGCGCGAGGCGCTGACGAAGTTGATTTCCGAGATGTACTTGGTCACTACACGCTGATTGCCCAATTGCACGATGGCGTAGATCGCCGCTTCTTCATCGATCCAGCGCAGGAGGCTGCCGCCGAACAGGGTGCCGTTGGGGTTGAGGTCTTCGGGTTTTACCCATTTGCGGGTGTGGAAATTCATGTTCACTCCTGAGCGCGTGCCGAAAGATGTGCCCATCTTGGCAGACTGATCGGTCAGGCTCCAGGCAGCTGCGACTATGGTCGCCATTGGCGATCTTCATCTGGCCGACAGAAACCCTTTGGAAGATCAGCCCGGACGGCTATAATCGCCCCCGTTTCAAAAAACGGTAACGTTCACTGACTACCGTTTTCCCGCCACCTGTCCGAGGGGCGCTGCAGCAGGTTCGACCTGTCAGGCTCGGATGGGGCGTTGACCGGCTCTCGCCGGACACTAAACGCACAACGGCGCCCATTCGCATACATTACGAATGGAGGCTCTTCATGAGCGCTGTCAACACGCCTGCCGATTTTACCGATTACAAAGTTGCCGATATGTCCCTGGCTGCCTGGGGCCGTCGCGAAACCATCATCGCCGAATCGGAAATGCCTGCCCTGATGGGTCTGCGCCGCAAGTACGCCTCGGAGCAGCCGCTCAAGGGCGCGAAAATCCTCGGCTGCATCCACATGACCATTCAGACTGCCGTGCTGATCGAAACCCTGGTTGCTCTGGGTGCCGAAGTACGCTGGTCGTCCTGCAACATTTTCTCCACTCAGGATCAGGCCGCTGCCGCTATCGCTGCCGCCGGTATCCCGGTGTTCGCCTGGAAAGGCGAGACTGAAGAAGAGTACGAGTGGTGCCTGGAGCAGACCATCCTGAAGGATGGCCAGCCATGGGACGCCAACATGATCCTCGACGACGGCGGCGACCTGACCGAGCTGCTGCACAAGAAATATCCGCAAGTGCTCGATCGCGTTCACGGCGTGACCGAAGAAACCACCACTGGCGTGCACCGTCTGCTGGACATGCTGGCCAAGGGCGAGCTGAAGATCCCGGCCATCAACGTCAACGACTCGGTGACCAAGTCCAAGAACGACAACAAGTACGGCTGCCGTCACAGCCTGAACGATGCGATCAAGCGCGGCACCGACCACCTGCTGTCCGGCAAGCAAGCGCTGGTCATCGGTTACGGTGACGTGGGCAAGGGCTCGGCTCAGTCCCTGCGTCAGGAAGGCATGATCGTCAAGGTGTCGGAAGTCGACCCGATCTGCGCCATGCAAGCCTGCATGGACGGTTTCGAACTGGTGTCGCCGTTCATCGACGGTATCAACGACGGTTCCGAAGCGAGCATCGACAAAGCGCTGCTGGGCAAGATCGACCTGATCGTGACCACCACCGGTAACGTCAATGTCTGCGACGCGAACATGCTCAAAGCCCTGAAAAAGCGCGCCGTGGTCTGCAACATCGGTCACTTCGACAATGAAATCGACACCGCTTTCATGCGCAAGAACTGGGCATGGGAAGAAGTGAAGCCACAGGTGCACAAGGTTCACCGCACCGGTGCCGGCAGCTTCGACCCACAGAACGATGACTACCTGATCCTGCTGGCCGAAGGCCGTCTGGTGAACCTGGGTAACGCCACCGGTCACCCGAGCCGCATCATGGATGGTTCGTTCGCCAACCAGGTACTGGCACAGATCTTCCTGTTCGGCCAGAAATACGCCGACCTGTCGCCAGCGCAGAAAGCCGAGCGTCTGACCGTTGAAGTCCTGCCGAAGAAACTCGACGAAGAAGTGGCCCTGGAAATGGTTCGCGGCTTCGGCGGCGTGGTCACCCAACTGACCAAGCAACAGGCTGACTACATCGGCGTCACCGTCGAAGGCCCGTTCAAGCCGCACGCTTACCGCTACTAAGTAACCGGCTGCTTTATTTGTCGGAATGGCTTGTTGTGGCGAGGGAGCTTGCTCCCGCTGGGCTGCGCAGCGGCCCCCCCCCGTTGGGTGGGGGGGGCGCTCCCGCCGGCGGGGGCGGCCCCCCCACCCCCAGCGTGGGTTCGCTCCAAGGGAGAAACCCAACACCTTCTTTCGTCCGCAGGGCGGTACCACGTGCACACACCACCCTTCCTC
>NZ_LHPA01000017.1:0-136725 GCF_001297215.1 Pseudomonas sp. RIT-PI-o
CCTCAAGCGGCGCACATGCCGAGGGGGCGAGGCTTGTGAGACATTCACTGCTCTGGAGCCCTCCACCCCCCCTGTGGCAGGGGCACTGCCCCCGCTGGGTGCGCGCCGCACCCCCAGGATTTTGGGGGCGCTCCCCCCCCAAGCGGGAGCAAGCTCCCTCGCCACGGAGTACTCAGTTTGACGATCTTTTAAGAGGGGGACCGCCCCATGTCCGCTGCTTCAGAAAACCAGCCTCGCGGCTACTTCGACAGTTTCGGCAAAAGCGCCGAAGCCGAGTTCATGCCGGAAACCGCCGGCGCGGCGTTGCAGGATTCGCCGCGCAAATCGCGAATCACCGTGTGGCTGGCGGCGGCGCTGCTGATCGCCGCACTGGTCTGGGCCAAATTCGCCGTGCTCGAAGAAGTGACCATGGGCGAAGGCAAGGCGATTCCGTCGAGCAAGGTTCAGGTGATCCAGAACCTGGAGGGCGGCATCGTCACCGAAATTTTCGTCCGTGAAGGCCAGATGGTCGGCAAGGGCGACACCTTGCTGCGTCTGGATGACACGCGCTTTCGCTCGAACAAGGGTGAAAGCGAAGCCGACCGTTACGCGCTGACGGCGCAGGTCGAACGCTTGTCAGCAGAGGCCGAGGGACGCCCCTTCAAGCTTTCTGCCGAAGTAATCGCCAAGGCACCGCAAGTCGCCGAGGACGAGCGCTCGCTGCACGAACAGCGTCAGCGCCGCTTGGCCAGCGAACAGCGCACCCTCAGCGAACAGCTGCGCCAGAAAACCCAGGAGCTGGCCGAATTTCGCTCCAAGCAGGGCCAGTTCAGCTCGAGCCTGGCGCTGCTGCAACAAGAGATGAACATGTCCGAACCGCTGGTGAAAACCGGCGCGGTGTCACCGGTGGAAATCCTCCGGCTCAGACGCAGCGCGGTGGAGATCCGTGGTTCGCTGAACGCCACCACACTGGCGATTCCCCGCGCCGAATCAGCCATCGCCGAGATCCGCAGCAAGATCGACGAATCCGAGCAAACCTTCCGTTCGGAAGCGGCAAAAGAGCTGAATGAGAAACGCACCGACCTGTCGAAAATCACCGCCTCGAGCATCGCCATCGACGACCGCGTCAGCCGTACTACGGTGACCTCGCCTGTACGCGGGGTGATCAAGCAGATGAAGGTCAACACCATTGGCGGCGTGGTTCAGCCGGGCAGCGACATGGTCGAAATCGTGCCGCTGGAAGACAACCTGCTGATCGAAGCCAAGGTCCGCCCGCAGGACGTCGCGTTCCTGCATCCGGGCCAGAAAGCCATGGTCAAGTTCAGTGCCTACGACTACACGATTTACGGCGGGCTGAGCGCCAAACTGGAGCTGATCGGCGCCGATACGATCACCGACGACAAGGGCAACAGCTTCTATCTGATTCAGGTGCGCACCGACAAGAATCACTTGGGCGGCGATGTGAAACCGCTGCTGATCATCCCGGGGATGGTGGCGACGGTGGACATTATTACCGGCGAGAAAAGCGTACTGGATTACCTGCTCAAACCGGTGTTGAAGGCGCGGACCGAGGCGATGCGGGAGCGCTGAGCCGGGCTCGACTCAACCCTGTGGCGAGGGAGCTTGCTCCCGCTCGACGGCGCAGCCGTCGTAAAACCTGTTGGCGGAGTCTGCCTGACCCAATCAGGTGAAGGGTCTTGGCTCTGCTGCGCAGCCCAGCGGGAGCAAGCTCCCTCGCCACAGCGCCCCCTATTGCGGCCCATGGTTCCTCTCATAAGTTTCCTCCCCCATCGCCGCAATCTGCCCTTCAATCAACGCCTCGAACGGCTTGAGTAACGGCGAAAACGTCGTTGGCGCTTCAAGTGTTTCCAACGCCTGCACAATCGCCTCGATAGTCGATAACGCCCCCGGCCCCGGTGCCTTGCGCAAGCGATAGCGCGACACGCCGCCCTCGGCCAGGGTCACCCGTGGCAACGCCGCCAGCAGCGGATTGAGGTGCAACATCTTGCGCGCCTTGCGCCATGTTCCATCCGGAACTACCAGCAACAGTGGTTCATCGGACTCGCCATAAGCCTGCATCGGCTGTGCGTCCTCAGCCGGAAACAGTAATCGCGCCTGATAACCCGGCCGGTTCAGCAGCGTCGGCAAATCCTCGAACACTTCACCGACAATCAGCTCGGCATTGCTCAGGCCAAGCGCCGCCAGGCGCGCGGTATTGAGCGCGTGACTGACCTCGCTCGGGTGCTGCAGCAGCAATACCCGGGTGCGGCTGTCGAGGTGCGGAATCAACGGGCATAGACAATGGGTCTTTGGGCGCAGGCAGCGCTGGCATTGGGGTCGGGACATGATGGATTACGCCTGATTCAATTGCGCTTTGAGCAAATCGCGGAAAGTCTGGATCAGCGGCTCGCGACTGCGACCGCGGCGCATGATCATCGAAAACGGCGCCTGATAACCGAAAGTTGCCGGCAGCAAGACACGCAGATCGCCCTTGTCGGCCCAGGCCTGCGCGTAGTGTTCCGGCAGATATCCGATGTACGCGCCGGAGAGCACCAGAATCAGTTGCGCTTCCATGCTTTCCACGGTCGCGGCGCTGTGTTTGAAACCGTGCCGGGCCAGTTCCGCCTGACTCCAGTAACCGCGCCCGACCATCCGTTGCTGGGTGATGACCTGCTCGGGGATGCGGCGCTCGTTGAACAGCGGATGACGACTGCTGCAATACAGCCAGTGCTGCTCGCGGTACAACGGCATGTAGACCAGACCGCTCATGCGCGTGGAAAACGCACCGATGGCCAGATCGAGGCGATTGTCCTGCACCCCAAGTTGCAACTCATAAGGGCTCATCACCGACAGGTGCAAATGCACCGCCGGGTGTTCCTGACTGTAGGCGCCGATAGCCTCGGCGAACGGCAGGGCCTTGTCGCTGACCGTGGAATCGATCACGCCAAGGTTGAGCGTGCCGCGCAGTTCGCCCTTGAGCGCGGCGGCGTATTGCTCGAAGCCTTCAAGCTCGGCAAGCAGGCGCAGGGTTTCCTGATGGAACAATTCGCCCTTGCTGGTCAGGCTGAACCCGCCGCGCCCACGATGGCACAGCACCAGACCGAGCGCGGCCTCGAGTTGGCTCATGTAGGTGCTGATCGCCGAGGTCGAGAGATTGAGTTCCTGCTGCGCATTGGCGAAACCCTGATGGCGTACGACGCTGACGAAGATGCGCAAGAGTTTCAGGTCGGGTAAAGCGTTGGCCATTTCTGCTCCGGGTGTTGCAGCTGTGTCTCTGTGGGAAAAGCCCCTCACCCCAGCCCTCTCCCCGAGGGAGAGGGAGCTGATCTCCATGGCTTTCAAATCCTGAGTTCGACTCGATTTTTCAGGTCGATGCAGAATCCGCCAACTACTCGGTCGGCCCCCTCTCCCTCTGGGAGAGGGCTGGGGTGAGGGCAACAATCCCCAGCCGAACACACCATTCGAACCCGCCAAAGTCTAATCCCACCTCGCCCATTAGTTTAGAAAAATCTGAACTAAGTTTTTGCCTGTAGCGATTCTTCCCCGTCACTGCATTTCGCATCATCGGCCCCACAGCGGCGTGCGACCTGTGCTCAACGGCGCGCCGACATAAATAAAACAACGACGATGAGGCCCTACCCGTGGACAAGATTCTTCACCAACCACTGGGCGGCAACGAAATGCCGCGCTTCGGCGGCATCGCCACCATGCTCCGACTTCCCCATGTACCGACTGCTGCCGGCCTCGACGCTGCCTTTGTTGGCGTGCCGCTGGACATCGGCACTTCGCTGCGCCCCGGCACCCGCTTTGGGCCGCGCGACATCCGCACCGAATCGGTGATGATCCGCCCGTACAACATGGCCACCGGAGCCGCGCCATTCGACTCGCTGTCGGTTGCCGACATCGGTGACGTGGCGATCAACACCTTCAACCTGCTCGACGCCGTGCGCATCATCGAAGAAGCCTACGACAACATTCTCGAGCACAACGTTGTTCCGATGACGCTGGGTGGCGACCACACCATCACTCTGCCGATCCTGCGCGCGATCCATAAAAAGCACGGCAAGGTTGGCCTGGTGCACATCGATGCCCACGCTGACGTCAACGACCACATGTTCGGCGAGAAAATCGCCCACGGCACCACGTTCCGTCGCGCCGTCGAAGAAGGTCTGCTCGATTGCGAGCGCGTGGTGCAGATCGGTTTGCGTGCACAGGGTTACACCGCCGACGACTTCAACTGGAGCCGCGATCAGGGCTTCCGCGTGGTCCAGGCCGAAGAGTGCTGGCACAAATCGCTGGCGCCACTGATGGCCGAAGTGCGCGAAAAAGTCGGCGGCGGTCCGGTCTATTTGAGTTTTGACATCGACGGCATCGACCCGGCCTGGGCGCCCGGCACCGGCACCCCGGAAATCGGCGGCCTGACCACCATTCAGGCGATTGAAATCATCCGTGGCTGTCAGGGCCTCGACCTGATCGGTTGCGATCTGGTAGAAGTCTCGCCCGCTTACGACACCACCGGCAACACCTCGCTGCTGGCCGCCAACCTGCTGTACGAAATGCTCTGCGTACTGCCTGGCGTGGTTCATCGCTGAGGGTCGGGTCATGCACGCACGTGATCAGGTTCTGCAAGCGGCCGCCGATCTGGTGTCCGCCTTCGCCCGTAACGATCGCGAAGCTTATTTCGGCGCGTTCAGCGCCGATGCAAGTTTCGTTTTCTACACCCTCGATCAGCCATTGCTGTCGCGCGATGCCTATCAGGCCTTGTGGGATAGCTGGCGTGCCGAGGACGGTTTCGAGGTGCTGTCGTGCACCTCGAGCAACGCCTTCGTCAGCCTGCAGGGTGACGTGGCGGTTTTCATCCATGACGTGGCCACCGAGCTGCGCATGCAAGGGGAGCAACACTTCAGCCAGGAGCGCGAGACGATTGTTTTCCGCAAACAAGCGTCGAGCCTAGAACAACAAGGCCTATGGCTGGCCTGTCACGAACATTTGTCCGCAATGCCGGAAGGGCTGCCACCCCCTTAGCCAATGGTGACGCTCACGCACGATGAGCGCGCCTGATGATCGGAGCAGATCATGAATAACAACAACAACGAAAAAAGCCTTAGCAGCATCGAAACAAACGGGGTCGAACAGATCCCGGCTCATGAGCGCGACGCCCGACCCAGCGACTTGTTTCGCTTGATCTTCGGCGGCGCCAATACCTTCGCCACCGCTGTGCTCGGCAGTTTCCCGGTGCTGTTCGGCCTGTCGTTTCAGGCCGGCGTCTGGGCGATTGTCCTGGGTGTGCTGGTCGGTGCGTTGATCCTCGCGCCGATGGGCCTGTTCGGCCCGCTCAATGGCACCAACAATGCCGTGTCTTCCGGTGCGCACTTCGGCGTGCACGGGCGGATTGTCGGTTCGTTCCTGTCGTTGCTGACGGCGATCGCGTTCTTCTCGCTGTCGGTGTGGAGTTCCGGCGATGCGCTGGTCGGCGGCGCCAAACGCCTCGTCGATTTGCCGGAAACCGACCTGACCCTGGGCCTGGCTTACGGTCTGTTCGCGCTGCTGGTGCTGACCGTGTGCATCTACGGTTTCCGCATCATGCTGTGGGTCAACCGTATCGCGGTGTGGGCCGCGAGCCTGTTGTTCCTGCTCGGCATCTTCGCCTTCGCTCCTGCTTTCGACAGCCAGTACGCCGGCAGCGTGGCACTGGGTCAGGCGGGGTTCTGGGCGGCATTCATCGGCGCGGCGCTGGTGGCGATGAGCAACCCGATTTCCTTCGGTGCGTTCCTCGGCGACTGGTCGCGCTACATCCCGCGTGAGACACCGAAAGGCCGGATCATGCTGGCGGTGATCGCTGCGCAACTGGCAACGTTGATCCCGTTCCTGTTCGGCCTCGCCACCGCCACTATCGTGGCGATCAAGGCACCGGACTACATCGCCGCGAACAACTACGTCGGCGGCTTGCTGGCGGTGTCACCGAGCTGGTTCTTCCTGCCGGTGTGCCTGATTGCGGTGATCGGCGGCATGTCCACCGGCACCACGTCGCTGTATGGCACCGGACTGGACATGTCCAGCGTGTTCCCCCGCGTCCTCTCCCGCGTCAAAGCGACTTTGCTGATCGGCGTGCTGTCGATCGCCTTCATCTTCATCGGCCGGTTTGCGGCGAATCTGGTGCAGAGCGTGTCGACCTTCGCCGTGCTGATCATCACCTGCACCACCCCGTGGATGGTGATCATGATCATCGGCCTGCTGGTGCGGCGCGGCTTCTATTGCCCGGATGACCTGCAAGTGTTCACCCGCGGCGAACAGGGCGGACGCTACTGGTTCAACCACGGCTGGAACTGGCGCGGTCTGGGCGCGTGGATTCCGAGCGCACTGGTTGGCCTGTGCTTCGTCAACCTGCCGGGTCAGTTCGTCGGCCCGCTCGGCGAAATGGCCGGCGGCATCGACATCAGCCTGCCGGTGACGTTGGGCTTGGCCTCGGTGGTGTACCTGACGCTGCTCAAGCTGTTCCCGGAACCGCGCGAAGTGTTCGGGCCGAGCGATGTGCGCAGCGAAGCCGCCATAAAACCCGAACTACGTCAGGCCGCCTGATTACACACAAAACCCTGTAGGAGTGAGCCTGCTCGCGATGACTGCAGCACATTCGCCATCGATGTGACTGAAAGACCGCTATCGCGAGCAGGCTCACTCCTACAAGGGAACTGATTTCAGCCTCGATATAAAAAAGACAATCGGAGACACGCCATCATGGCTTTGGATTTATTCGTCGTCCTAATCTACGCCGCCGGCATGCTCTTGCTCGGCTACTTCGGCATGCGCAAGGCCAAGACCAACGAGGACTTTCTCGTTGCCGGGCGCAACCTCGGCCCGAGTCTGTACATGGGCACCATGGCCGCCACCGTGCTGGGCGGTGCGTCGACCGTCGGCACCGTGCGTCTGGGCTACGTGCATGGGATCTCCGGTTTCTGGCTGTGTGCGGCGCTGGGTTGCGGCATCGTTGCGCTGAACCTGTTCCTCGCCAAGCCGCTGCTGAAACTGAAGATCTACACCGTCACCCAAGTCCTGGAAAAACGCTACAACCCGATGGCCCGCTCGGCGAGCGCGGCGATCATGCTGGCTTATGCGCTGATGATCGGCGTGACCTCCATCCTCGCGATCGGCACCGTGCTGCAAGTGCTGTTCGGCTTGCCGTTCTGGATTTCGGTACTGCTCGGCGGTGGCGTGGTGGTGATCTATTCGGCGATCGGCGGCATGTGGTCGCTGACCCTCACCGACATCGTCCAGTTCATCATCAAGACTGTCGGCCTGATGTTCATCCTGTTGCCGATCTGCCTGTACCGCGTCGGCGGCTGGGACGAACTGGTGCTGAAACTGCCGGCCACCGCGTTCAACTTCACCACGATCGGCTGGGACACGATCATCACCTACTTCATGATCTACTTCTTCGGCATCCTCATCGGTCAGGACATCTGGCAACGGGTGTTCACCGTCAAGACTGCAAAAGTCGCGCAATACGCCGGCAGCATCGCTGGCATCTACTGCATCGTTTACGGCCTGGCCTGCGCGTTGATCGGCATGGCCGCGCACGTGCTGATCCCGGATCTGGACAACGTCAACAATGCCTTTGCGGCCATCGTCAAACTGTCGCTACCCGATGGCATCCGTGGTCTGGTGATCGCTGCTGCACTGGCGGCGATGATGTCCACCGCCAGCGCCGGCCTGCTCGCCGCAGCCACGACCCTGACCGAAGACCTGCTGCCGAAACTGCGTGGCGGCAAACAGTCGAGCCTGGGCGTAAACCGATTGTTCACTCTACTGACTGGCGTAGTGGTTTTGGGAATCGCGCTGGTGGTGAATGATGTGATCAGCGCCCTCACCCTCGCCTACAACCTGTTGGTCGGTGGCATGCTGATTCCGCTGATCGGGGCGATTTTCTGGAAGCGCGCAACCACCGCCGGAGCGATCGCCAGCATGGGCCTGGGCTTCGCCACGGCGCTGCTGTTCATGTTCAAGGATGGTCTGGATGCCAACACGCCGATTTACTACAGCCTGGCTGTGGGTCTGGTGAGTTTTGTCGTGGTCAGCCTGATGTCCCGTCGCCCGGCAGTGGTAGCAACTGCGGTGTGAATCGGCGGTAACGCTTTGATGTTTTCTTCAGCGGGTATGGCGTCGGTGGCCATGCCCGTTTTTTTCGCCTGGCGAAAAGCAAAAGATCGCAGCCTTCGGCAGCCTCTACATTTTGTAGAAACCGCCGACGGCTGCGATCTTGAAATCTCTGATCGGAGGTATTAACGCCGACGTGGCTGACGCCGACGCTGTTCGTCGTCCGTGCGAATCGGTACCGGTTGCAGAGGCGGTTCGATCAAACCGAGGGCAACTCCCAAATCGTGCAGCCAGTTCTGGATTTTCTCTTTCATCGTCATGCCCCCTTCAGGGTGGTGCTGAGCGGCCGGAATTCTGAGGCCGCTTCGCACTGATAATAGTCCGAAGTCCTACGCAATGCTCGGCCAAATCCGCAATGATCTGTTACTGAATTGAACAGGATCCGCGGCGATTGGTTCACGCTGTTTCACGCACTTCATCCAAAGCCACGGGATAGACCGCTTGCTGCACGTCGATCCAGGCGTTCAGGTTGGCCCCGGCCATGCCCTTGCGCCACATGAGCCACGTTGTCGCACCCGCGAACGGCTCGGCCAGCGGATGCACCGCGACGCTTTCGCGACCCGGCAGGCTGGCGAGCATCGACTCGGCCATCAGTGCCACACCGCTGCCGGCGATCACACAGGCGAGCATGCCCTGATAGGACTCGATTTCCATCGGCCGGCCCATCGCCGCATGGTAGTGAGAAAACCACGCCTCCAGGCGCATGCGGTAGGAGCAGCCCTGACGGAAGGTGAACACCGCGAGCCCTTCCACGTCCCGCGCGCTGCGCACCGGTGGATGATCGATTTCGGTGATCAGCACCAAGCGTTCCTCGCAAAGCGGCACGCCATCGAGGCCGGCCAGTTCCAGTGGCCCGTCAACCAATGCCGCGTCGAGGCGGCCGGTGAGCAAGCCTTCGAGCAATTCGCCGGTCGGCGCCGATTGCACCTGCAAATTCACCATCGGGTACTGCTTGTGATAACGCGCCAGCAACGCCGGCAGATGGATCGCCGCCGTGCTGTACATGGTGCCCAGCACGAAGTCACCGGCCGGTTGCCCGCCCATCACCGCCGCGCTGGCCTGATCGCGCAGGGCAAACAGTTTGCCGGTGTAGTCGAGCAAAACCTTGCCCGCCGGCGACAACTGCAGGCGCTGCCGCTCGCGGACGAACAGTTCGACACCCAGCTGCTCTTCAAGCTGTTTCAGCCGCGTCGACAGGTTCGATGGCACGCGATGCAGGCGCTCGGCAGCGCGGGTGATCGAGCCTTCTTCGGCGACTGCCTGAAAAATCCGCAACTGACTGAATTCCACCTGCTTTCTCCTGAACAGAACAAGTTACTCACTATTATTCAATTTTAAAGAAAGTCAATCAGTCCTAGCCTGACGGTCATTGTTCCTCAGACGGAAGCCCGACCATGTCGCCGTTGATACGTTTATCTGCCTGCTTCGTCGCCCTGATGCTGGCCATGGGCATCGGCCGTTTCGCCCTGACGCCCCAGATGCCGCACCTGCTCAGCGAAGGGCAGATCGACCTCACCGCCGCCGGTCTGATCGCAGCCGCCAACTATCTCGGCTATCTGCTCGGGGCGCTGGATGCGATGTTCGCCCAGCGTCCGCGACAGGTGCAGCGACGGCTGCATGGCGGGCTGTGGCTGTGCGTGCTGCTGACACTGGCGTCTTTCTGGGCCAACGGTTTCTGGTCACACCTGCTGTTGCGCTTTGGTACCGGGGTGGCGAGCGCCTGGGTGGTGGTAATGATCACTTCGCTCAGTCAGCCGCTGGCGGCGGCAGCAGGTCGTCCGCGCTGGGGCGCTCTGGTTTTCGCAGGGCCGGGGCTGGGGATTTTTCTCACAGGATTGCTGGCACTGGTCTCACATCAGTTGCAGCAGACATCAGCGACGCTGTGGCTGATTTACGCAGCCGCCGCATTGCTGATGATGCTTGGCGTCTGGCGGTTGTTGCCGCAGCCCGCGGCGATAAAGGGGACGGCGATCGCCCCTGCGACATCAGCGAACCGAGGGATTGGCCGACTGGCACTGGTGTATGCGCTCTACGGCATCGGCTACATCATTCCGGCGACGTTTCTGGCGCAGATGGCCAACGCGCAGTTTCATGGCCAGTGGCAGGCGGATCTGTTCTGGCCGTGCTTCGGCCTCGGCGCGGCGCTCGGTGTGTGGCTGGTTAGCCTGCGTCGGCATGATCCCGAGACCACGCGGCACTGGCTGATGGCAACGTTATGGCTGCAAGCGGCCGGCGTGTTCGCCTGTCTGCTGGGCAGCGGCCTCGGCCTGGCGTTGGGGGTGATCCTCTGCGGCACGCCGTTTCTGGCCTGCATGCAACTGGTGATGCAGCGCTCGCGGGAACTGGCACCCCACGCCACTCAACGCAATGCTGGAATGCTCACGGCGTGCTTCGCCGTCGGCCAGCTCAGCGGCCCGTTGCTGGCGGCGCTGAGCAGCCATTTCAGCGGCGGTTTGCAGCCGGCGCTGCTGATCGCCGGCGCAGGCCTGTTGGTGGCAGGCGCGCTGGCGATGCAGGTAAAAGCTACTGGCCCAGCGCCTTGCGCAAACGCCGACGCAGCCACTGCTCGGCGCTGACAAAAGTGATGCCGAGCAGCACCAGCACGGCGCCGATGACGAAGTTCAGGCTCAAAGCTTCACCGAGCAACAGCACGCCGAAGGTCACGCCGAACAACGGCGTCATGAACGAGAACACCGCCAGGTTGGCCGCCAGATAACGACGCAGCAGCCAGAACCACACCAGGTAACTGAAAAACGACACCACCAGGCCCTGGAACAGCACGCTGGCTACCGCCACCGTGGTCAGGCTGACATGCGTGATCTGGCCGCTGAACAGCGCGATCAGCAGCAGGCCGAGGAAGCCGACCAGCAATTGATAAAACAGCGTCAACGTTACCGGCGCTTCCGACAATCGCGAGGCGCGCACCACTACAGTGGTCGCGCCCCAACAGGCGCCCGCGAGCACGCCGAAGGCATCGCCCAGGAGCATGCGGCGGTCGAGGTTGTCCCACGACACACCGCCGGCGAAGGCAATCGCGATGCCGATGAAAGCCAGCAGAATCCCCAACCACTGCAATGGGCGCAGGCGCTCGCTGGCGAGGAGGAAATGCACGCCGAGTGCGGTGAAGATCGGCGCGGTATAGAGGAACACCGACATGTGCGCGGCAGTGGTCAGTTGCAGGCCCTCGGCGATGAACAGGAACTCCAGACCAAACAGGGCACCGGCCAGCAGCCCGCCGCGCCAAGTACTGGGGACCTGATCCCAACCGCCCTTCCAGCAGATCAGCAAGCCGACCAGCAACGCGGAAATTCCCGAGCGCCCCGCCGCTTGCATCACCGGCGCGATGTCCGTTGCCGCCCACTTGATCAGGACTTGCTGGACACCCCAGATCAGGCACAGGCCGATCATCACTTGCAGGGCAAAACCGTCGGCATTGCGCCGCTCGGCACTCACCGCAACACCTCGAACACACACAACATGGCAGGCCATCCATTGGTCAGAACACAGTGTCGGGGATTATCAACCAGATGAGCAGAGAAAGGCGTCTGGAAAAGACATTCAGTTGGTCAGTGACGTCAGCGCTGAATGGTTGACGGCTGCGCCGTCATTCGCGAGCAGGCTCGCTCCCACAGAGGGTTCGGTGAACATGTAGGAGTGAGCCTGCTCGCGAAGAGGGTTCGGTGAACATGTAGGAGCGAGCCTGCTCGCGAAGAGGTCAGCACTGGCGATAAAGCTTTTGGATCAGTCAGGCGAATCGCTTCGCCACCAGATAACCCACCGTGCAGGCAACCGCCGTCGCCACTGTGCCCCACGCCCAATCCAGCAAACTCACCTGCGCCGACCAGCCGCGCAAGGTCGCCCAGTTGGTCAGGTCATACGTGCCATAGGCCACCAGCCCCAGCAGCGCACCGAGCTTCGCCGCTCGCTGCCAGCGCAGCGCCGGCAACACCACGAACACCACGCAGCCGATCACGTACAGGCCATAAAAAACCGCGGCGGGGAACAGCAGCGGTTTTTCCAGCATCAGCGAACCGAGCAGTTCGCGATAGGTCGGAGCCATCAATAGCCCGAGCCAGATACCGTCGAGCAGAAGAAACGTCAGTAGCGTCGAGACGTATGCGATCAGCGCCTTTTTCATTGGCTCACCCCTTTAGATGTGGGAGCCGCCGATTTTCAAGATCAAGATCAAAAGATCGTCCGAACGCGGCCCGAGCCTTCGGCAGCTCCTACCATGGGCCTGCGGTGAGTCAGGTTAGTTCAATGCGATCGGCGTGGATGACGATCTTGCCTTCCTTGTACAGCGAGCCGATGGCTTTCTTGAAGTTGCCTTTGCTGACGCCGAACAGGCTGCTGATCAACGCCGGATCACTCTTGTCGCTGACCGCCAGGGTGCCGTCGTTTTCGCGCAACTTGCCGAGGATCTTCGAGCTCAGGCTGCTGGCGGCTTCCTGGCCAACCGGTTGCAGGCTCAGGCTGATCTTGCCGTCGGCGCGCACTTCCTTGATGAAGCCTTTCTCGCGCATGCCCGAACGCATGAACTTGAAGATCTCGTTCTTGTGGATCAAGCCCCAGTGCTTGTTGTTGATGATCGCCTTGAAGCCCATGTCGGTGGCCTCGGCAACCAGCAGATCCACTTCCTGGCCCGGGCTGTAGGTGGCCGGGGTCTTGTCCAGATAACGATCGAGACGCGCGGTGGCGGTAATGCGGCGCGTGTGTTTGTCGAGGTAGACATGCACCACGCAATATTCGCCAGCGGTCATCTGGCGCTTTTCTTCCGAATACGGCAGCAACAGATCCTTCGGCAGGCCCCAGTCGAGAAACACGCCGATGCTGTTGACTTCAACCACTTTCAGGCTGGCAAATTCGCCGACCTGGACTTTGGGTTTTTCCGTGGTGGCGAGAAGTTTGTCTTCGCTGTCCAGATAGATGAATACGTTGAGCCAGTCTTCATCTTCGCTGGGAATATCCTTAGGGATATAACGGTTGGGCAAAAGAATTTCGCCATCGGCACCGCCGTCCAGATATAAACCGAAGTTAGTGTGTTTAACCACTTGCAAACTGTTGTAACGCCCGACTAAAGCCATTTCCGAAACCCTCAATACGTGGGCGGCATTCTACCCGTTTTTGCCGCGAACGTCGGGCGGCAGATCCTCGCAGCGGGAAATCTGCTTCAACGTGTTGATTTTGCTTGATCACCGCCCCGCGAGGTGCCACTCGTCAGTCCGGCGAGGCGGCTCACTGCCGTGCGCATTTGCCTCGGCCTGAGCAGATGTTCTTATTTAAAACAGCGGGTTAGCGACATATTAATAGTATCGACCCGGCATTAATGCGGCGCTGAGCCTGGTTATTCCCGGGGATATTTACCAAGCTATTGTCAAGTTATTCCTGTACGATGCCTGGCCGAGTTACTTTTCTACAGGTTAATGGCCGCCATGCGTGTAAAAGCATCCACCAGCAAAGCAAAGCCAGCTCCAGCCGTTGAAACCAGCGAATCGATCAACGATCAGATCGCAGCGTTCCTCAAGTCCGGCGGCGAGATCCAGCAAATTGCCAAAGGCGTCAGTGGCCAGACGTTCGGCCCGTCCAAGCAGATCAGCCTGGGCAAGAAGTAATACCGGTTTTACCCCGTCCAGAGGCGCTTTGAGCTTCGAAGCGCCTGGACTGGCACCGCACCACCCCCCTTCGCTTTAAACAAATATCCCCGAAAATCGACGAACGGCCATCATTGCCGAGCATTCGCCGGTATCCTTGCACGCGTCTAGATCAAGCGTTTCAGCAGGCATTCGCCCTGCGCTCGCGGTTCATGGAGTGACGCATGCGCCCATTTCCCTGTTTATTGTTCGTCAGCCTGCTCTCAGGCGCGACCGCGCACGCGCAGGTTTTTCAGGGTCAACTGGGCGACTTCGATCTCAAGCTCGGCACCACGCCCAGCCGCAGCATGGCCCAGGGACTGGTCAAACCGGCGGCGGTCGGCTCGTTCCATGGCGGCCTCGACCTGAGCCATGACAGCGGCGTGTATTTCGGCCAGTACGCGCCGAGCATGGGCATCACGCCGGGCAAAAACCTCGAGATCGATTCCTACGTCGGCTTCAAGCAACCTTTCGATCAGGTGCTCGGCTATGAAGTCGGGATGATTCACTACAGCTATCCCCGCGTCGACACGCTCGACAGCCAGGAGCTGTTTGGTGGCCTGACCCTGCTCGGCAGTCGCTTCGGCATCGCTCTAAGCAACGACCCGGATAAACAGAACAACACCTTGTTTGCCGATCTCAGTGGCAACCAGCCGTTCGGCATTGGCGTGAGCATGAAATACACCACCCACCAATTGAACAGCCCGGTGGCCGTGGACGGAGGCTACATCAGCAGTTTCACCGATTGGTCGGTCAAACTGTCGCGGCCGTTCATGGGCGTCGATCTCGATCTGATCTACAGCAATTCCAGCCTTAGTGGCAGCGATTGCTCGGCCTATTCCGGGCACAACAGCGAGTGCGACGGCCTGGTCACGCTCAAAGCCGTACGCACGTTCTATTGATCGGCTGAACTGCTGCGCGCATCCCGCATCACATAAGAATCAGATTTCCGACGCCAGGCTCTCGCAAGGATTTGCCCATGTCTCGCTGGTTCAAACAGATTGCCGCCCTGCTGATCTTCACCCTCGCCCTCGGCGCCTGCAGCCGCGTGGGCCTGGCCTACCGCAACCTCGACGTAATCATTCCGTGGTCGCTCGGCGACTACGTGGACATGAACGGCGAGCAGAAAGACTGGTTCAACGAACGACTGAAGGAGCACCTGAGCTGGCACTGCACCACGCAGTTACCCGGTTACCTGGACTGGCTGGATCGTTTGCAGGCCATGGTCGAAAGCAACCAGGTCACCGATGCCGCTTTGCAGGAGCGCACCGCCGAAGCCAAACAGGCAATCGCCGAAACCGCCCGGGAGATCACCCCGTCGGCGATCGAACTGCTGCAGGGTCTGGACGACAAACAGGTGGCGGAAATGAATGACGCGTTTGCCAAGGATTTGCGCAAACGCCAGCAGGAATACGTGAAACCACCCTTGGCCCAGCAGATTAAGGAACGCGGCGAACGCATGGAAAAGCGCTTGAACGATTGGCTGGGTCCGTTGAGCGACACGCAAAAACAACGCGTGGTGGCCTGGACCAACGCTTTGGGCGATCAGAACACCCAATGGATCGCCAACCGTGCGCATTGGCAGCAACAGTTCAGCGCCGCCGTTGCGCAACGCAAAAGTCCGGAATTCCCACAACGCATCGAGACGCTTCTGGTCAATCGCGAGCGGTTATGGACAGCGGATTACCGCAAGGCCTACGCCAACACAGAAGCCCAGGCTCGCGCGCTGTTTGTGGACTTGATGGCGGAGAGCACGCCGCAACAACGTGAGCGCTTGCTGAAAAAGATCGAAGGCGTGCGCAAGGATTTCAATGACCTGAAGTGCCTGAAGGCCGCGAAGAAACCTTAAGACATTACACATCCCCCTGTAGGAGTGAGCCTGCTCGCGATAGCAGTTATCCATTCAGCACATATTCAACTGACAGACCGCTATCGCGAGCAGGCTCACTCCTACAGGAGGGCGGTGGTCAGTCAGGCGATCTGGGCTTTTGAGGCGACTTCATCAAACGTCGCTTCCTCCAGCGCATCTTCCTGCTCATCCAGCACCTGGCGCGGGTGGTCATTGCCGGGAATGCTGCTGTCGATCAGGCTCAGCAGGCTGGAGCCACGCGGTGTCAGACTGAAGTTATTGCCGGTACTGCCTTCATGCTCCGCACGCGGCTCGATGAATCCACGTTCCAGCAGGAGCTTCTCGTAACCGCAGGCCACGGTTTTAAGGTGATCGAGATTCTCGATCGGCTCGCCGGCGCTGGCTTTCTCGGCCGCATGGTCCTCGGCATAAGCGCGGGGAGCGAAGCTGTGGCCCGCGCTGTTCTGCACTTCGTGCAGCAAACGTTCAATCAAATCCCAGTTATAAGTCGTCATCCTGATTCAACCTCCGGTGCGGGTGATTTGTGCCGCGTTCAAGGTTGTGACCCAAGCGCCGCGCAGCCGTTCAGCCGCATATTTTCACGCCGACCGACCGGCGGTGTGTCGATTCCCCTGCCCGTTGAACGACTAGTCTCAAAACAGCCGGCTCATCCCGCAGGAGACATCGTCATGAACGTTGCAAATCACCCGGTGGTATCACGCGAAGAATGGCTCGCCGCCCGTCAACAGCATCTGGCTCACGAAAAAGCCTTTACCCGCGAACGCGACCGCCTCAGCGCCGAGCGCCGCGCCCTGCCCTGGGTAAAAATCGACAAGGACTATCATTTCCAGGGGCCGAACGGCGAGCTCAAGCTCAACGACCTGTTTGGCAACCACAGTCAGTTGATCATCTACCACTTCATGTTCGCCAAAGGCTGGAAGGAAGGCTGCCAAGGCTGTTCGTTCCTCAGCGATCACATCGATGGCGCCGATCAGCACCTGGCCCACCACGATGTTTCGGTCGTCGCAGTTTCCCACGCGCCGTTCAGCGAGTTTCAGGCATTCAAACAGCGCATGGGCTGGACATTCGACTGGGTCTCGTCAGAAGGTTGCGACTTCAACTACGACTTCGGCGTCTGCGCCCGGGCTGAAGATGTTGCCAAGGGGACGGCTACGTACAACTACGAAAAGACCAACAGCGCCGAGGAAGAAATGCCCGGTTTGAGCGTGTTTTATCGCAACGACAAAGGCGAGATTTTCCACACTTATTCGACATACGCGCGCGGCCTGGACATGCTGGTTGGCGCCTACCACTATCTTGATCTGACGCCCAAGGGCAGGAACGAGGACGAGATCATGGAATGGGTGCGGCATCATGATCGGTATGAAGGTGCGCCGAAGTCGGGTTGCTGTCATGCCGATTGAGCGCAACGCTGACCCCACAGTTTCTGAACTTTTGCCAGGCTTCAGCCCTCAACCGGTTAACCCGCCTTAACCGGAACTGAGGCCTGCCCATGAAGACCCTGATCAAGCTCTCCCTCGCCGCCACTCTCGCCTGCGCCCTGCCCGTCTGGGCCTGTACGCCAGAAGAGGCGACGATCAAACGCGAACAACTGGCCAAGGAAGTCTCGAAGCTCACCGAGCAGAATCCGGAAAAAGCCAAGGAGATCAACGCCGAGTTGCAGAAAATGGATCTGGAGACGGCCAGCGCTGATGTGCCCGACAAGTGCCAGTTGATCGACCAGCGTTTGAAGGAACTGGGTTCGGCGGAGAAAAAGGCCGAAAGTTGAGGACGAAAAAAAACCGGACAATGTCCGGTTTTTTTTATGCGCGTTCTAAAGCTTACTCAGCCGCAGGTTCTGCTGGCTTGCGACGCTTGAGCGGGGCCATGCCGTCGCTGCTCACCAGAGAATCCGGCTTTGGACGGTTGACGCTCTTGCGCTTGGTTGGCGTCTTGGCGGCGGTCTTTTTCTTGTCGCCCTTGGCGTCGGTCTTTTTCTTCTTCACGCCGACGGCTTTGCCCGAGGCCTTGACCTTTTTAGGGCCGCCGTAGGTGCCTTTGACTTCCTTGATGGTGCGGCGCTCGAAGCTCTGCTTGAGATAGCGCTCGATACTCGACATCAGGTTCCAGTCGCCGTGGCAGATCAGCGAGATCGCCAGACCATCGTTGCCGGCACGGCCGGTACGACCGATGCGGTGCACGTACTCGTCGCCGCTGCGTGGCATGTCGAAATTGATCACCAGATCCAGACCGTCGACGTCCAGACCACGGGCCGCAACGTCAGTGGCAACGAGGATCTTCACACCGCCCTGCTTCAGACGATCGATCGCCAGTTTGCGGTCCTTCTGGTCTTTCTCGCCGTGCAGCACGAACGCCTTGTATTCCTGGGCCACCAGGCGGCCGTAGATGCGATCGGCCATGGCGCGGGTGTTGGTGAAGACGATGGCCTTCTGGTAGGTCTCGTTGGCCAGCAACCAGTTCACAATCTGCTCTTTGTGCTGATTGTGGTCGGCGGTGATGATTTGCTGACGAGTCGTCGAGTTCAGCTGACTGACCGCATTGAGCTGCAAGTGCTCCGGGTTGTTCAGGACCTTGGCGATCATTTCGCGCAGACCGGAACCGCCGGTGGTGGCGGAGAACAGCATGGTCTGCTGACGGTTCGGGCATTCATCGACCAGACGCTGCACGTCTTCGGCGAAACCCATGTCGAGCATGCGGTCGGCTTCGTCGAGCACCAGCACTTCGACTTCTTTGAGGTCGAGGTTGCCGGCGTTGAGCTGCTCGATCATCCGCCCCGGGGTGCCGATGAGGATGTCCGGCACTTTGCGCAGCATTGCGGCCTGTACCTTGAAGTCTTCACCGCCAGTGATCAGGCCGGACTTGATGAAAGTGAACTGCGCGAAGCGTTCAACTTCCTTCAAAGTCTGCTGGGCCAGTTCACGGGTCGGCAGCAGGATCAGCGTCTTGATGCTGACGCGAATCTTCGCCGGGCCGATCAGGCGATTGAGGATTGGCAGAACGAAAGCGGCGGTTTTGCCGCTACCGGTTTGCGCCGTCACCCGCAGATCACGCCCCTGGAGCGCCAGCGGAATGGCCGCGGCTTGCACAGGCGTTGGCTCGACAAATTTCAGCTCGGCCACGGCTTTGAGCAGGCGTTCGTGCAGGGCGAATTGGGAAAACACGGGTGCTACCTCGAAGATATGCAAAAAAACAGCTGCATAGGTTACCGGTTTCGAGCGCTCAGGCCGAGTTTCTTTGTGCAAACGCCGACAATCAGTGGTTTTTTTGTTGCCCGATTTGTCACTCGCTGCAATACACAGCGTCTTAAATGCTCTAATCGGCCCTCGCGTCTTACAGAAGAAACGTTTCGCTCATGGATATCAAACAGCTCTGGCTCAAAGCCCAGGACCTCTGGGGCACACTCGAAGAGCACCCGCTGCTGCAATCGGGACTGGCATTGCTGGTGCTGCTGGTCATCGCGCTGGTACTCGGACGCGTGGCGCGTTACCTGATCCTGCACGCCAGCCGCATGCTCGGCCGCCAACCGGCGCTGCACTGGATCAACGACTTGCGCCACAACAAGGTGTTTCAACGACTGGCGCAAATGACGCCGTCGCTGGTGATCCAGTTCGGCCTGCACCTGGTGCCGGAACTGAGCAAGACCGCGATGAATTTTCTCGGCAACGTCGCGCTGGCCTTCACCATCCTCTTCCTGCTGCTCTCGGTCAGCGCCCTGCTCAATGCCTTGCTCGACATCTACGCGCGCACCGAGCATGCGCGCACGCGCTCGATCAAAGGCTACGTGCAGCTGGCGAAAATGGTCTTGTACGTGTTCGGCGCTATCATCATCGTCGCCACCCTGATCGACCGTTCGCCGCTGTTGCTGCTCTCGGGCCTGGGTGCGATGTCGGCGGTGATCCTGTTGGTCTACAAGGACACCCTGCTGTCATTCGTCGCGAGTGTGCAGCTGACCAGCAACGACATGCTGCGGGTCGGCGACTGGATCGAGATGCCGCAAGTCGGCGCCGATGGCGACGTGGTCGACATCACGTTGCACACGGTCAAAGTGCAGAACTTCGACAAAACCATCGTCTCGATCCCGACCTGGCGCTTGATGTCCGAGTCGTTCAAGAACTGGCGCGGCATGCAGCAGTCCGGCGGCAGGCGGATCAAGCGCAGCCTGTTCATCGACGCCAGCGGCGTGCGCTTCATCCGCGACGACGAGGAAGAAAAGCTTTCGCAAGTGCACCTGCTGACCGACTACATGGGCCGCAAGAAAGCCGAGCTCAAGGCCTGGAACGAAGCGCAGGGCAATGTCGCCGCAATGTCGGCCAACCGCCGCCGGATGACCAATATCGGCACCTTTCGCGCCTACGCTTTGGCGTATCTGAAGAGTCACCCGGAGATTCAGCCGAACATGACCTGCATGGTCAGGCAGATGCAGACCACCGCCCAGGGCATTCCACTGGAAATCTACTGCTTCACCCGCACCACGGTGTGGGCCGATTACGAGCGGATTCAGGGGGATATTTTCGATTATCTGCTGGCGGTGCTGCCGGAGTTTGGCTTGAGTCTGTATCAACAGCCAAGTGGCGGGGATTTGCGCGCGGGGTTGCTGCCGGCGGTGTTGGGCACGGCGAATATTCCGGAGCCGGAAAAACACCTGATGTAACCCACGAATCCAACTGTAGGAGTGAGCCTGCTCGCGATAGCGCCAGTCCAGACAACTCGATGTCGACTGAACAATTGCTATCGCGAGCAGGCTCACTCCTACATGGGCTATGCGGTGGCCTGGGATTTGCGAATACCCAACCGGCTAATCCACACCGCCATCAGAATCACACTGCCGCCGAGGAACAATCTCCCCAGTTCCTCATGCTGATTCCAGATCAGCAAATTCAACAACAACCCTACCGGTACATGCAGATTGTTCATCACCGCCAGCGTCCCGCCGTTGACCATGCACGCGCCCTTGTTCCACCAGTACAAGCCCAGCGCCGTCGACACCAGCCCGAGAAACAGCAACACCGCCCATTGCAGCGGTGCTTCCGGGAGAAAGTTCGATTTGCCGAACAACAGAAACGCCGGCAGCACCACCGCCAATGCGCCGAGGTAGAAATAACCGAAGCGCCGGTAATGCGGCAGATCACTCGGGTGCCTGGCCACCAGATGCTTGTACAGGACCTGCCCGGCGGCGTAGGTGAAGTTGGCCAGTTGTAGCAGCAGGAAGCCCATGAAGAAGTCCGGACTGATGCTGTCGAAACGAATCACCGCCGCACCGCCGACTGCCACCAGCGCGGCAATCAGCGCCCACGGGTTGAAGCGACGGTTCAGCGCGTCTTCGATCAGAGTCACATGCAGCGGCGTGAGAATGGTGAACAGCAACACCTCCGGCACCGTCAGCACACGGAAACTCAGGTACAGGCAGACGTAAGTCACGCCAAACTGCAACGCGCCGATCAGCAACGTGCCCCGCATGAACGCCGGCTCCACCGAACGCCAGCGCGTCAACGGAATAAACACCAGCCCGGCCAATACCACACGGACCAGCACCGCAAAGTAACTGTCGACATGCCCGGCCAGGTACTCGCCGATCAAACTGAAGGAAAACGCCTGGATCAGCGTGACAAAAAGTAGATAGCCCATGTTCGCCTCGAAAATCGAATGGCGGCGACGATAGCGGTTTTTCGGATGGGCTCCAACAGTAATCGGCGCCGGAATCAAAAGCCCCTCACCCTAACCCTCTCCCGGAGGGAGAGGGGACTGACCGAGGGGTTTGGTCGAGAAACGCCGACGTGGCATATCGAGCCGAATGCGGGTCCTGCAAAGATCAAAAGCCGCTCACCCTAACCCTCTCCCGGAGGGAGAGGGGACTGACCGAGGGGTTTGGTCGAAATACGCCGACGTGGCATATCGAGCTGAATGCGGGTCCTGCAAAGATCAAAAACCCCTCACCCTAGCCCTCTCCCAGAGGGAGAGGGGACTGACCGAGGAGTCTGGTCTAGCTACGCCGACATGAAATACCGCATCGAATCCAAAAAAGCCAAAAACCGGCCCTCCACCACTCCACACAATGAGCGCAAGCTCGAGTACCGCTCTTGACCTTGATCCACCCGCCCCGTCGGCAGGCTGAGCGGAGGGATTGATCCGGGCGTGGGAGCGCAGCGACCGTACGACGCAGTCGAACACAGCGAGTGTAGGTGCAGCGAAGCAAACCGGAGCCGCTGCGCCCGGATCGATCCCGCAGCGAAGGAACCCCGAGCCTAAGCGAGCGGGCCGAACGTTGGGGCAAGCCTTTTTGGGTACTTTTTCGGCGTCTGGAAAAAGTGCCTCGCCGTAAGGGCGAAACCGCCAGCCGCAGCACCGCAAAAAACGGATATACCCCCAAAACCCCAAGAACCTGGTCGGCCCAAAGGCCGCCAAGAAAACCCAGACAAAAAAAAGCCCGATCTCGCTAAAGCGTTCAATCGGGCTACAGCACTCAGGAGCAAAAGTGCAAAGGGAGGTTCGATGCGCGTGGAACCTTGAAGGGGTTGCGCCAGGTCACTAGACCATCCAGCGATTATCTGGCGATTAACCGATCAAGCGACCTGAGACAATTTGGCGTTGGCCTGATTCAGCCCCTTCTCCTGGAAGTCACCGCCAAGGTTCATGCCCTCGGCATGGATAAAGGTCACGTCGTTGATGCCGATGAAACCCATCACCTGACGCAGATACGGTTCCTGATGATCCGCCGGACCACCGGCATACACACCACCGCGAGCGGTCAACACAAAGGCACGCTTGCCATTGAGCAAACCTTGCGGACCGGTCTCGGTGTACTTGAAGGTCACTCCGGCACGCAGCACATGGTCAAGCCAGGCCTTGAGCGTGCTCGGGATTGCAAAGTTGTACATCGGTGCAGCCATCACCAGCACGTCGGCGGCGAGCAGCTCATCAGTCAATTCGTTGGAACGATCCAGCGACGCTTGTTCGCTGTCGTTGCGCTGTTCGGCGGGTTTCATCCAGCCACCCAGCAAGTTGGCGTCCAGATGCGGCACCGGGTTCACGGCGAGGTCACGCACGGTGATCTGATCGGCAGGGTGCGCGGCTTTCCACTGAGCGATGAAGGTCTGGGTCAGTTGACGGGAAACCGAGTCTTGCTGGCGGGCACTGCTTTCGATGATCAGAACGCGGGACATGGTGTGTAGTCTCCATCCGAGAATGTTGTAAGTCGATGGAGTGAAGGTTAAACAGAGTCGAATCGATGAAAAAGCGCAAATATCCGCTGTAACCCATCGATAAATTCGTTTATAAGCTAAACCCACATACCCCTGTGGGAGCGAGCCTGCTCGCGATAGCGGTGTATCAGATACACCCATGTCGACTGACACAGCGCTATCGCGAGCAGGCTCACTCCTACAAGTGGAAACCGTTATTTCGGAGTGCAGGTCAGTTTGATGCGCAGCTTGATGATCTCGCGGGTGAACTTGGCCGTGGCGTTTTTGTGCGTGCCGGCCGGCACATCGATGCTGCGCGTGCGTGGTGCTTCCGGGCCGTTGCTGAACACGGCCCGGCAGGTCGCGTCGACATCACCGTAGTTGGCCACCCGGATCGAGCCGATGTCGTTATCGGTGTCGAAGGTCTCGTAGTCGATCTTCATGCCGTTGAGATCCTTCTGCACATCGATCGGATAGGCAAACGCGGTCAACGGCAGCAGCGCCAGCACCACACAACAGAATTTTTTCATTCGGCAGTCTCCATGAGGGACGGCCAGCTTAGGACAAGAGGAGCTATTGATGAAAGCGCCCCGCGTGACCCTTGATCAATGGCGAACGTTGCAGGCCGTGGTCGACCACGGCGGATTCGCCCAGGCCGCCGAGGCCCTGCACCGTTCGCAGTCATCGGTGAGCTACACCGTCGCCCGCATGCAGGATCAGCTCGGCGTGCCGTTGCTGCGCATCGACGGCCGTAAAGCCGTGCTCACCGAGGCCGGCGGTGTGTTGCTGCGCCGTTCGCGGCAACTGGTGAAACAGGCCAGCCAGCTGGAAGATCTGGCCCATCACATGGAGCAAGGCTGGGAAGCCGAAGTGCGGCTGGTGGTCGATGCCGCCTACCCGAGTGCGCGGATCGTCCGCGCGCTGACCGCGTTCATGCCGCAGAGTCGCGGCTGCCGCGTGCGTCTGCGCGAGGAAGTATTGTCGGGCGTTGAGGAAGTGCTGCTCGAAGGCGTCGCGGATCTGGCCATCACCGGCCTGAGCATTCCGGGTTACCTCGGCGCTGAGCTGAGCGATGTCGAATTCGTCGCCGTCGCCCATCCTGATCACCCGCTGCATCGGCTCAATCGCGAGCTGAGCTTTCAGGATCTGGAAACCCAGATGCAAGTGGTGATCCGCGACTCCGGCCGCCAGCAGCCGCGCGATGTCGGCTGGCTCGGCGCCGAACAGCGCTGGACCGTCGGCAGCCTCGCCACCGCCGCGACCTTCGTCAGCAGCGGCCTGGGTTTTGCCTGGCTACCGCGACACATGATTGACCGGGAATTGAAGGATGGCTCGCTCAAGCTGCTACCGTTGGATCGGGGCGGCAGCCGCAACTCCAGTTTCTATCTGTATTCGAACAAGGACAAACCTCTGGGCCCGGCCACGCAAATCCTCATCGAGTTGTTGCGCACCTTCGACACCTTGCCGCTGGATGCCCCGTTCGCCGCCCCCGAGCAAGCCTGACACGGAGTTCACCGATGGCGTATTTCGAGCACGAAGGTTGCAACCTGCATTACGAGGAATATGGCCACGGTACGGCGTTGCTGCTGGTTCACGGGCTCGGCTCGAGCACGCTGGATTGGGAAATGCAGATCCCGGCGCTGGCCGCGCGGTACCGGGTGATCGTCCCGGACATTCGCGGCCACGGGCGCTCGGACAAACCCCGCGAGCGCTACAGCATCGCCGCATTCAGCGCCGACCTGCTGGCCTTGATCGAACACCTGCGCCTCGGCCCGGTGCACTACGTCGGGCTATCGATGGGCGGGATGATCGGTTTTCAGCTGGCCGTCGATCAGCCGCAAGCGCTCAAGAGCCTGACCATCGTCAACAGCGCGCCACAGGTCAAATTGCGCACGCGCGATGATTATTGGCAGTGGTTCAAGCGCTGGAGCCTGATGCGCCTGCTCAGCCTGGAAACCATCGGCAAAGCTTTGGGCAGCAAACTTTTTCCCAAGCCGGAACAGGCCGATCTGCGGCGGAAAATGGCCGAACGCTGGGCAAAAAACGACAAACGTGCTTATCTCGCCAGCTTCGATGCGATTGTCGGCTGGGGCGTTCAGGAACGACTTTCCCGGGTGTCCTGTCCAACGCTCGTCATCAGCGCCGACCGTGATTACACACCGGTGGCGTTAAAGGAAACCTATGTAAGACTGCTGCCGGATGCGCGGCTGGTGGTCATCGCCGACTCGCGCCATGCCACCCCGCTTGATCAACCCGAACGCTTCAATCAAACGCTGCTGGATTTTCTCGCCACAGCCGACCTTCACTCTCAGGATCACTGACCCATGCTGAAAAAACTCGCCCTCGCCGCCGGCTCCGTACTGTTTGCCGCCAACCTGATGGCTGCCACCCCGGCCAAGGCGCCCCACGTGCTGCTGGACACCACCAACGGCCAGATCGAAATCGAACTGGACCCGGTCAAAGCGCCGATCAGCACCAAGAACTTCCTTGAATACGTAGACAGCGGCTTCTACAACAACACCATTTTCCACCGCGTGATCCCGGGCTTCATGGCTCAGGGCGGCGGTTTCACCCAGCAGATGCAACAGAAAGAAACCAAGGCGCCGATCAAGAACGAAGCCAGCAATGGCCTGCACAACGTTCGCGGCACCCTGTCGATGGCGCGCACTTCCAACCCTGATTCGGCGACCAGTCAGTTCTTCATCAACGTTGCCGACAACGCTTTCCTCGATCCGGGCCGTGACGCCGGTTACGCGGTGTTCGCCAAAGTGGTCAAGGGCATGGATGTCGTCGACATCATCGTCAACTCGCCGACCATCACCAAACAAGGCATGCAAAACGTGCCTTCCGACCCTGTGATCATCAAGTCGGCCAAGCGCATCGACTGAGTTTCGCCGGGCATACCGAGCGGCGCCGGGCTGAGCCTGCGTCGCTCGCACTGATAAAAGGAGAGCCCGTATCCCGGGCGGTTATCTGATGCTCTATCGCCGTTTCGAACAACTGATCGATATCTTCCGCGACGCCCCGACGGCGTCCCCGCCGGACCGCGTCTGGCCCTTCTATACCTATTACCTGAAGCAGGTCTGGCCGAGTTTCGCCGCCCTGCTCGTGGTTGGCCTGTTCGCCGCGTTGATCGAAGTAGCGCTGTTCAGTTACCTGAGCCGCATCATCGACCTTGCACAAGGCACGCCCAACCCGAATTTCTTCAGCGACCATGCCCTCGAATTGACCTGGATGCTGGTGGTCGCCCTGGTGCTGCGACCGATTTTCTTCGGTCTGCACGACTTGCTGGTGCACCAGACCCTGAGCCCCGGCATGACCAGCATGATCCGCTGGCAGAACCACAGCTACGTGCTCAAGCAGAGCCTGAATTTCTTCCAGAACGATTTCGCCGGGCGCATCGCCCAACGCATCATGCAGACCGGCAATTCACTGCGAGATTCTGCCGTGCAAGCGGTGGACGCGCTGTGGCACGTGGTGATCTACGCGATCAGTTCGCTGGTGCTGTTCGCCGAAGCTGACTGGCGCCTGATGATCCCGCTGCTGACCTGGATCGTCGCCTACATCGGCGCGCTGTACTACTTCGTGCCGCGGGTGAAAGAGCGTTCGGTGGAAGCCTCGGATGCGCGCTCGAAACTGATGGGGCGCATCGTCGACGGCTACACCAACATCGCCACGCTGAAGCTGTTCGCTCACACCAACTTCGAACAGCACTATGCCAAGGAAGCCATCGAAGAACAGACCGTCAAAGCGCAGATGGCCGGTCGCGTGGTCACCAGCATGGACGTGGCGATTACCACCATGAACGGCCTGCTGATCGTCGGCACCACGGCGCTGGCGTTGTGGCTGTGGACGCAGTCGCTGATTACCGTCGGCGCGATTGCCCTGGCCACCGGTCTGGTGATCCGCATCGTCAACATGTCCGGCTGGATCATGTGGGTGGTCACCGGCATTTTCGAAAACATCGGCATGGTTCAGGACGGTCTGCGCACCATCTCGCAACCGGTCGGCGTCACCGACCGCGAGCAGGCCAAACCGCTGGCCGTGGCCTCGGGCGAAGTGCGTTTCGAGCACGTGGATTTTCACTACGGCAAGAAGAAAGGCATCATCGGCGACCTCAACCTGACGATCAAGCCGGGCGAGAAAATCGGCTTGATCGGCCCGTCCGGCGCCGGCAAATCGACCCTGGTCAACCTGTTGCTGCGCCTGTACGACGTAGAGGGTGGGCGGATCCTGATCGACGGCCAGAACATCGCCGAAGTCGGCCAGGAAAGCCTGCGTGCGCGGATCGGCATGATCACTCAGGACACCTCGCTGCTGCACCGATCGATCCGTGACAATCTGCTTTACGGCAAACCCGACGCCACCGACGCCGAACTGTGGGAGGCGGTGCACAAGGCCCGCGCCGATGAGTTCATCCCGCTGCTGTCCGATGCGGAAGGCCGCACCGGTTTCGATGCGCACGTCGGTGAGCGCGGGGTGAAACTGTCCGGCGGTCAGCGCCAGCGCATCGCGATTGCAAGGGTGCTGCTCAAGGACGCGCCGATCCTGATCATGGACGAAGCCACCTCGGCGCTGGACTCTGAGGTGGAAGCGGCGATTCAGGAAAGCCTCGAGACCTTGATGCAGGGCAAAACCGTGATCGCTATTGCGCATCGTCTCTCGACCATTGCGCGAATGGATCGCCTGGTGGTGCTGGAGAACGGCAAGATCGCCGAGAGCGGCACCCACGCCGAACTGCTTGCGCATCGCGGTTTGTATGCGCGGTTGTGGGCGCACCAGACCGGAGGCTTTGTCGGCATCGACTGATGCACCACATTCCCCTGTAGGAGTGAGCCTGCTCGCGATAGCGGTGTGTCAGTCAATGTTATCAATGCTGACACTCCGCCATCGCGAGCAGGCTCGCTCCCACAGAGGTCAGGTCTGGCGATAGGGCAACGCCGTTCTCGCCTCTTCGGCATAGGCCAGAACGCCGGCGCGCTCTTGCTGGAGGAAATCCTCCACCGCCGCTTTCAGCCCCGGATGGCGCAGGTAGTGCCAGGAGTGGGTGATCACGGGTTCGAAGCCGCGAATCAACTTGTGCTCGCCCTGCGCCCCGGCATCGAAGCGCTGGATGCCATGGGCAATCGCGTAATCCATGCCCTGATAAAAACACGTCTCGAAATGCAGCCGATCGAACTCGGCCAGGCACCCCCAGTAACGCCCGTAGAAACTGTCGCCACCGACGAGACTGAAGGCCGTTGCTACCGGCCGTGATCCCTGTTTGGCCAAGACCACGCGAATCGCCTCGGGCATGCGCTCGGCCAGCAGGCTGAAAAACTCGCGGGTCAGATACGGCGCCTGACGCCGCACCGCGTAGGTGTTGGCATAGCAGGCGTAGACAAAATCCCACTGCGCCTCGTCCAGTTCCCGCCCTTGCAGCCACTCGAAGTCAAAGCCATGCCCCGCCACCTGCTCGCGTTCCTTGCGCATCTGCTTGCGCTTGCGTGAGCTGAGGGCGTCGAGGAAATCCTGAAAGTCGCGGTAACCGCGATTCTGCCAGTGATACTGACAGCCAATGCGTTGCAGCCAGCCCGGTTGCTCGGCCATCGCCGCGTCAGTGAACGGGTCGGTGAAATTGATGTGCGCGCTGGAAAGCCCTTCGATCTCCAGATAGCCGGGCAGGCTCTTGAGCAATTCAAAACCGTCTTCGACACTGGCCGCCAGCAGGCGCGGGCCGCTCACCGGACTGAATGGCACAGCCGTTAAAAGCTTGGGGTAGTAATCGATGCCGGCACGCGCACAGGCGTCGGCCCAGCCGTGATCGAACACGTACTCGCCGTAGGAATGCCACTTGCGGTAACTGGGCAGCGCGGCGATCAGGCGACCCTCTTCGAGGTGCAGCAAATGCTCGGGCTGCCAGCCGGTATGCGGGCCGACACTGCCGCTGTCTTCCAGCGCACTGAGGAAGGCGTGGCGCAGAAAAGGCTGGTTGTCCGGGACCAGCGCATCCCAAGTGGCCGGGGCGATTTCTGACAGGTCTTGCAGGCGTTGCAACGGCATTCACTGGCACTCCACAGCTTGGCGACAAAGCCCGGCGAGTATCGCTGATCGCGACCCGGTTGCACACGCTCAATCGGCCGACAGCGCTCTAACTCGATAGTTCACGCCGGATATGCATCGTCATCAACCTGCCATCACTGTGCCACCGCTCTGTCATAAACCATCGCGATACTGGCGCCTGTTTTTAGAGCGCCGGGTTCTAACCCGGACACAGTTTTCCGGCCTTCGGGTCGGTTGTGCCCAGGATGGTTCAGCCATCCCCTTCATCTTCGGAGATTGCTATGCGTCTTGCTTCCACGAAAACTGCAGCGGCCCTGTGCGGCGGCTTGTTGCTGGCCATGAGCGTTCCGGCCAGTGCTGCAGTCGACGCCAAACTGCTCGACATGCTCAAGGCCAACGGGTCGATTTCCCAGGCGCAGTACATCGAGCTGCAAACAGAACTGGCCAAGGATCAGAAGGCTCAGCAAATCGCCCAACAGGCGCAGCAGGAAACCAACGAACAAGTGGCAGCGGTCGCGAAGAAGACCAACGAACAGAGCCTGTTCGACCAGAAACTGGCCTGGGCGGCCAAAACCCAATTCAAGGGCGACGTACGTATCCGTCAGGAAACCATCAAGATCGACGGCGAGCCGAACAATGGCGGCCGCGACAAGGATCGTCAACGCATCCGTGCCCGTCTGGGCGCCTACACCGAGATCAACCCGCAGGTCGACACCGGCATCCGTATCGCCACCGGCGGCGGCGACGACGCCCGTTCGACCAACCAGGACCAGGACAACTACTTCGACAAGAAGCAGATCTGGCTCGACCTCGGCTACATCGACTACCACCCCGATCAGATCAAGAACCTGCACGTGATCGGCGGCAAGATGCTGCAACCGTGGGTGAGCATGGGCGACGTGATCTGGGACAGCGACATCAACCCGGAAGGTCTGGCCGTTACCTACAAGTACCCACTGGGCGGCAGCGCCGAACTGTTCGGCAGCCTGGGTAACTACAACCTCAAGGACAACGTTGACGGCGACGGCGTGCAATTCCGTCACGATCTGCGCCTGACCGCTGGCCAGTTGGGCAGCCGCTTCAACATCACCGATAACCTGAAGATGACTTTGGGCGGTAGCGTCTACGCCTACCAGAACGACGAAGACAGCCGCTGCACCGGCACCTCGACGCCGTGCGCGCTGGCAGTCAACGGCAACTCGGCGAACAACGAATTCCGTCTGTATGAAGGGTTCAGCCAGATCGATATCGGCGGCCTGCCAATGCCGTTGTCTTTCTACGGCCAGTACGTGAAGAACAACGATGCCGTGACCGATCAGGACACCGCATGGTTGCTCGGCGCCAAGTCGAAAGTCTTCGGCTTCAACCTCGACTACAACTACCGTGACGTGCAGCGCAACGCCGTGGTCGGCGCCTTCACCGACTCCGACTTTGCCAACGGCACCACCGGTTCCCGCGGGCACAAGTTCAAGGTCGGTTACGACATCGACAAGAACTTCGCCGTCGGCGCCACGTACTTCCTGACCAAGGCCGACTTCGCCAGCCGCGGCCAGCGCGATGCAGATGCCAACACCCTGCAGCTGGATGCTGAAGCGAAGTTCTAAAAAAGTGATAGCCCGGTGCGGGCGGGACGATCCCCATCATCCGTTCGTTTCATCCGCACCGGGTTATTTCTGCAGGATGCAAAACCCCCTGTAGGAGCTGCCGAAGGCTGCGATCTTTTGATCTTGATCTTGAAAACAAGATCAAAAGATCGCAGCCTCGTTTCACTCGACAGCTCCTACAGGGGGTTATCTTTTCGTCGTTGATCGGCGAGGCGTTCGGCCAACGCATCGACATGCTCGTCCGGTTGTTCCGGCAACGCCTTCAGCGTCGCCTGCATCAAGCGCATCTGCCGCAGGAAACGCCGGCAGTTGGGGCAGAACAACAGGTGATGACGCACCATCAGCGTCTCGCGAAAGCTCAGTTGGCCGTCGAGATAATCGCTGGATCGTGCTACTTGCTCCTTGCAGGTCAACATTCTCCCGTCTCCTCAAAATGTTCCACGGTCGCAAAAACCTTCAAGCGTGCCCGGTGCAGCAGCACGCGGACATTGGAGAGCGAGATCTCCAGAAGATTACAGATCTCTTCCAGCTCCAGGCCCTGGCGTTCGCGCAACAGCAGGACACTGCGCTGCAACTCGGAAAGACTCAGCAACGTATGTTCGAGGCATTCGCGCAGTTCGTTTTCGGTGAGCAGCGCTTCGGGGGTGTCCTGATGCCAGGCGAACGGCGCCACCAGCCAGTGACCGTCGCTTGATGAAAACCGATCGTCGCCGATAGTGCCGTGCGGCGATGGCAGGTCATCGAGCAGGACTTCCCGGCGATTGAGCTTGTAGCGACTTTTGGCCGAGTTGGCGGTGATGGTCAGCAACCAGGTCTTCAGACTGGAACGGCCCTCGAAGCTGCTCAGATGGCGCACCACCGACAGCCACGCATCCTGCACGACTTCCTCGACATGACGCTGGCCGACAATCGCGTAAGCCACCGCTCGCATGGCGCTCTGATAGGTAGTAACCAGTTCCTTGAAAGCCTTTTGCTCCCCCGCCAGCAAGCGCGCGAGCAGTTGGGTGTCATCAGCCGCCATCCATCAATCCCCTTGTCCGGACTTCGAAAATGAACGCGGCAGGTATTCACCTGCCGCGACGTCCGAAAAATTACAGCGTTTCACTCGCTTCGAATGTAGGAAAGATCGACGCGATTAAGGGGAAATTAACCTGTTTCAGCGTTTGCGCAGCAACACACTACCAATCGAGTAACCGGCACCGAACGAGCTCAACACCGCCAGCGAACCCGAGGCCAGGTCATCCTGGTATTTGTGGAAGGCAATGACCGAACCGGCCGAGCTGGTGTTGGCATAGCTGTCGAGAATCACCGGCGCTTCTTCTTCGCTGGCTTCGCGGCCGAGCAGCTTGCGCACGATCAGGTGGTTCATGCTCAGGTTGGCCTGGTGCAGCCAGAAGCGTTTCACGTCGCCGACGTTGAGCTGGTTCTCTTCCAGGTGCTCGCCGATCAGCTCGGCAACCATCGGGCAGACATCCTTGAACACCTTGCGGCCTTCCTGCACGAACAGCTTGTCGCGGGCGCCCACACCCTCCTCGGCAGCGCGATTGAGGAAGCCGAAGTTGTTGCGGATGTTGTTGGAGAACTTGGTCAGTAATTTGGTGCTGACCACGTCGAACTGGTACGGCGAGGTCGCCAGATCCGCGCGTTCGATGATCACCGCAGTCGCGGCATCGCCGAAAATGAAATGGCTGTCGCGGTCACGGAAGTTCAGGTGCCCGGTGCAGACTTCCGGGTTGACCATCAGGATCGCCCGCGCCTGGCCCAGTTGCACGCTGTTGGCGGCGGCCTGGATGCCGAAGGTGGCCGAAGAACAAGCGACGTTCATGTCGAAACCGAAACCTTCGATGCCCAGTGCTTCCTGGACTTCGATGGCGATGGCCGGATAAGCGCGTTGCAGGTTCGAGCAGGCAACGATCACGCCGTCGATGTCGGCTGCGGTTTTGCCGGCTCGTTGCAGGGCTTGTTCAGCCGCGCCGACGGCCATTTGGCAGAGCACCGACCATTCGTCGTTGGAACGTTCCGGCAGGCGCGGGGCCATGCGTTGCGGATCGAGGATGCCGTCCTTGTCCATGACAAAGCGGCTCTTGATGCCCGAGGCTTTTTCGATGAATGCGGCGCTGGATTCGGTCAGGGCCTGGACTTCACCGCTGGCAATGGCCTCGGCGTGATCGGCGTTGAACTGGGCGACGTAGGTATTGAAAGACTGCACCAGCTCTTCGTTGGAGATGCTGTTGGCCGGTGTGTACAGGCCGGTGCCGCTGATGACGACGTTATGCATGGTCGTTTCTCTAATCTGTTCAGGCAGAAAGTGCTGGAACCGTCGTACCAACACGCAAAGGGTCTATTCCCATCCGGGGGACGCAAACCTGGCATCGTTTTATTCCGCAGCGCGACACGGCCGAAGGCTCTGGGTCGCGAAACGGCGGGTTATGGGGGCGAAGTTTGCCATAAACCTTGGCTTTTGGCGCCATTCCCGACATTCCGCCATTCCCGATGTGGGAGCGAGCCTGCTCGCGAAGACGGTGTGTCAGTCACACAAAGGGTGTCAGACATGACGCTTTCGCGAGCAGGCTCGCTCCCACAGGGGATTACACAAACTCTGAAGGTCAGGGTTCGACCTGACTCCACTGTTTGCTCAGGCGTTTGTCGGAGATCGGCACTTTCGTGCCCAACTGCTGGGCAAACAGCGAGACGCGGTACTCCTCCAGCCACCAGCGGTACAACTCCAGTTGCGGGTCGCGCTTGCCTTCCTGCGCATGCTTGGCCGCGCGGCTCTGGTATTGCGCCCACAGGCCCGCGAGTTCGCCACTCCAGACCCGATCCTTCTGCACCTGCGCGCCGAGTTTCTCGAAACGTTGCTCGACCGCTTTCAGGTAACGCGGCAACTCCTTGAGCCATTGCATCGGCGTTTCACGGACGAAGCCCGGATAGATCAGATTGCCGATCTGCTGCTTGATGTCATTCAACGCTACGGCCTGGGCCAGATCGATCTTGCCCTTGAAGCGTTTTTGCAGACCGTGCCAGATCTTCAGGATTTCCAGGGTCAGCCGCGCCACGCGCTCGGCGTGCTCGGTCCAGTTGCCGCGTTTGCGCTCGGCCAATGCCGCCAACCCGGCACCATCCCGGGGCAGCGGGTCTTCGCCTTCGAGAATGCAACTGTCGAGGCTGGCCAGCAGAATGTCTTCCACCAGCGCATCGACGCGGCCCAGCTCACGATAAAGCAAGCCCAGTTCAGTCTGCCCCGGCAACTTGCCGCGCAGGAACTTGGCCGGCTCGGCCAGTTGCTGCATCAACAAGCGCTGCAAGGCGCGACGATGCTGGAACTCGGCTTCGGCCGGGGTCGAGAACCGCCCTTCCTTGACCGTGCCGCCCTCTTCCACCAACGCTGGGTAAACCGTCATCGACAGCCCGGCGATCTTCTGCTGGGTCTTTTCCGCCACCGGCGCGAAAACCTTCGCCTCGACCGGTTGCTGGGTTTTCGCACTCTGCGGCACCGCCAGCGCGGCCTGGCTGGCTTCAGCGAAGCGTGCGGTCAGCTCAGCCAGATCGCGGCCTTCGCCAAGGAACTTGCCCTCGCCGTCGACGATCTCCAGGTTCATGCGCAAATGGCTTTCGACCTGTTGCGCGGCTTCCGCCCACGCCTCATCACTGACCCGTGCGCCAGTCATGCGCAGCAGTTCGCGACCGAGCGCTTGCGGCAGCGAACCTTCGGCGAACGTCATGCGCTGCAGCGCGGCTTTGATGAAGTCCGGCACCGGCACGAAATTCTTGCGCAGGGCTTTCGGCAGGTTCCGCACCAAGGCAATGCACTTGGCCTCGATCAGGCCCGGCACCAGCCATTCCAGACGCTCCGGTGGCAGCATCGGCAGCAGCGGCGCCGGCACGCGCAAGGTCACGCCATCGCGCGGGTGATTCGGTTCGAAATGGTAAGTGAGCGCCAGCTCGAGATCGCCGATGTGCAGCGTGTCCGGGTAATCACGGGCGGTGACTTCACTGGCCTCGCGGGCCAGCACGTCTTCTTCGCGCATGATCAAAAGTTGCGGGTCTTTCTGGCTGTTGACCTTGTACCAACTGTCGAACGTCGCGGTCTGGTGGATTTCCGCCGGCAGACGCGCATCGTAGAAGGCGTAGAGGGTTTCCTCGTCGGCGAGAATATCGCGACGGCGCGCCTTGGCCTCGAGTTCGTCGAGCTGCTCGAGCAGTTTCTGATTGGCGCTCAGGCATTTGGCCCGCGACTGAATCTCGCCGCGCACCAACCCTTCGCGGATAAACAGCTCACGGGAGACCACCGGATCGACCGGGCCGTAATGCACCGGGCGGCGACCGACGACGATCAGGCCGAACAGGGTGATCTGCTCGTAGGCCACGACCTGGCCGCGCTTCTTTTCCCAATGCGGTTCGAAGTGATTCTTCTTGATCAGGTGCCCGGCCAGCGGTTCGATCCAGTCGGCATCGATCTTGGCGACCATGCGCGCGTAAAGCTTGGTGGTTTCCACCAGTTCGGCGGTCATCAGCCACTGCGGGCGCTTCTTGCCGATGCCCGACGACGGATGAATCCAGAAGCGCCGCTGCCGCGCGCCGAGGTAATCGCCGTCTTCGGTTTTCTGGCCGATCTGGCTGAGCAAGCCGACCAGCACCGCCTTGTGCAGTTTCGGATAATCCGCCGGCTCTTTGTTCAGGCTCAGCTGCATGTCGCGGCAGATCAGGCTCAACTGACGATGGGAATCTCGCCACTCGCGCAAGCGCAGGTAATTGAGGAAATTCTTCCGGCACCAGTTACGCAGCGGGTTGGCGGTCAGCGCTTGGCGCTGCTCTTCAAAACCTCGCCACAGATTGACCAGCCCGGCGAAGTCCGAATCCGGATCCTTCCATTGTGCGTGGGCCTGATCCGCCGCTTGCTGACGCTCCGGCGGACGCTCGCGCGGGTCCTGAATCGACATCGCACTGGCGACAATCAGCACTTCCTGCAGGCTGCCGAGTTTGGCCGCTTCGAGCAGCATGCGGCCCATGCGCGGGTCGACCGGCAAGCGCGCCAACTGTCGACCGAGCGGCGTCAGCTGGCTGTTGCGATCCACCGCCGAAAGCTCCTGCAGCAGGTTGAAACCGTCGCTGATGGCCTTGCCGTCCGGCGGTTCGATGAACGGGAACGCGGTGATTTCGCCGAGACGCAGATGGAGCATCTGCAAAATAACGGCGGCGAGGTTGGTGCGCAGAATTTCCGGGTCGGTAAATTCCGGACGACCGAGGAAATCCTCTTCGCTGTACAACCGCACGCAGATGCCCGGCTCGACCCGCCCGCAACGACCTTTGCGTTGATTGGCGCTGGCCTGGGAAATCGCTTCGATCGGCAAGCGCTGGACTTTGGCCCGATAGCTGTAGCGACTGATGCGCGCGGTGCCGCTGTCGATCACATAGCGAATACCCGGAACGGTCAGCGAAGTCTCGGCAACGTTGGTCGCCAGCACCACACGGCGGCCTGGGTGCGACTGGAAAATCCGCTGCTGTTCGGCCGGCGACAGACGCGCGTACAGCGGCAGGATTTCGGTGTGCTTGAGCTGGGCCTTGCGCAGCATGTCCGCGGCATCACGAATCTCGCGCTCACCGGGCAGGAACACCAGCACATCACCCGGACTGCGGCGTTCGCTGCGCTCGTAGGCGGCGATTTCGTCGAGGGTGGCGAGGATCGCCTGATCGACGGTAAGGTCGTCCTCGACCCGGTTGCCCTCCTCGTCCTGCTCCAGCGTCAGCGGGCGATACCAGGTGTCCACCGGGAACGTGCGACCGGACACTTCAACAATCGGCGCATCATCGAAATGCTTGGAGAAACGCTCCAGATCGATGGTCGCCGAGGTGATGATGACTTTCAGATCCGGGCGACGCGGCAGCAGGGTTTTCAGGTAACCGAGGAGGAAGTCGATGTTGAGGCTGCGTTCGTGCGCTTCGTCGACGATGATCGTGTCGTAGCGTTCGAGATAACGATCGTTCTGGGTTTCCGCCAGCAGAATGCCGTCGGTCATCAGCTTGATCAGGGTGTTGGCATCGCTCTGATCTTCGAAGCGCACCTGATAGCCGACCAGTGCACCGAGGGGCGTGCCGAGTTCTTCGGCGACGCGGCTGGCGACGCTGCGCGCGGCGATCCGACGCGGCTGGGTATGGCCGATCAGACCGTGCTGGCCGCGACCGATTTCCAGACAGATTTTCGGCAACTGAGTGGTTTTGCCCGAGCCGGTTTCGCCAGCGATGATCAGCACCTGATGCTGCTCCAGGGCCTTTTTGATCTCGTCGCGTTTGGCCGCGATCGGCAAACTGTCGTCGTAGCGAATCACCGGCAGGCTGGCACGGCGCGCCAGCACCTGATCACAGGATGCCTGCATCCGCACCACCCATTGGGCCAGTTTGGCTTCGTCGGGCTTCTTGCGCAGCTCAAGCAACTGCCGCCGCAGCCGGTGACGGTCGGCGAGCATGGCGTGATCGAGGTTTTTCAGCAGTTTGTCGATGGAGGGCGATTCGTCGGTCATCGGGTAGGCAATTCGGTCGTCTATTTATGCAGGGGGCGGATTGTCGCAGATTTGGGGGGGTTGTGGCGTGTCAGGGGGATTGCGACCCTCACCCTAGCCCTCTCCCAAAGGGAGAGGGGACCGATTGGGGGATGCTTCAAAGGTACATCGACCTGAAAGAGCTTTGCCGAATCCATAATCGCCGAGCTCTTTCAGGTCGGCGTTTGACCCAAGACACCTCGGTCAGCTCCCTCTCCCTCTGGGAGAGGGCTGGGGTGAGGGGCTTTTAAAAGAGCTACTCGTTGTCGAGGCCTTTGCGCCGATATGGGAAGACGTCAATCACCTTCCCCGCCCGAATCGCCTCCTGCAGGCTCTTCCAGTAATCGGCGTCATACAACTCGCCGTGCAACTGATCGAACAATTTGCGTTGCCCGGCATCGGCGAACAGAAACGGCGGAAATTCCTCGGGAAACACGTCCAGCGGGCCGATCGAGTACCACGGTTCGGAGGCCATTTCGTCCTCCGGCGTGCGCGGTGCCGGGATGTGGCGGAAATTGGCTTCAGTCAGAAAGCAGATTTCGTCGTAGTCGTAAAACACCACTCGCCCGTGGCGGGTGACGCCGAAGTTTTTCAGCAGCATGTCGCCGGGGAAAATATTCGCCGCGGCCAATTGCTTGATCGCCAGGCCGTAATCCTCCAGCGCTTCACGTACCTGGGCGTCGTTGGCATTTTCCAGATAGAGATTGAGCGGGGTCATCCGGCGTTCGGTCCAGCAGTGGCGGATCAGCACGGTTTCGCCGTCGACCGACACCGTGGACGGCGCGACTTCTAGCAATTCCTCCAGACACGCCGGATCGAACTTGCTCAGAGGAAAACGGAAGTCGGCAAACTCCTGGGTATCGGCCATGCGCCCGACCCGATCGACGCTTTTCACCAGCCGATACTTTTCGATCACCGTGGCGCGGTCGACGTTTTTCGACGGTGAGAAACGGTCCTTGATGATTTTGAACACGGTGTTGAAACCCGGCAGGGTGAACACGCTCATGACCATGCCGCGCACGCCCGGGGCCATGATGAACTGGTCGTCAGTGTTGGCCAGGTGATTGATCAGCGCGCGGTAGAACTCGGATTTGCCGTGCTTGTAGAAGCCGATCGAGGTGTACAACTCGGCGATGTGCTTGCCCGGCAGGATGCGCCGCAGAAAACCGATGAACTCCGCAGGCACCGGCACATCGACCATGAAATAGGAGCGGGTGAAAGAGAAGATGATCGACACATCGGCTTCGTCGGTAATCAACGCGTCGATCTGAATGCCGCGACCCTCGCGGTGCAGCAGCGGAATCACCAGCGGCCATTGCTCATCGCGGGTGTAGATGCGCCCGACCAGATAGGCGCCCTTGTTGCGGTAAAGCACCGAGGAAAACAGCTCGACGCTCAGCTCCGGGTCCTTGCACACCCAGTCCGGCAGGTTTTCGCGCAACTGCGCTTCGAGCCGCAGCAAGTCGCCGGGCAGATCGGCGTAATCCTCGCTGAAGCGGTAATCGGCAAAAATGCTCGCGAGCATGGCGGACAACTGGCCCTGCGGCTTGTACGTGCGGGTTTGCGCAGCGCGGGCTCGGCGCAGGCTCGGGCGCGTGGTATGGATGAACATGCAGCCGTCGCTGATCAGGTCGTGGCTGAACAACCCGCAGAAAATCGAGTTGTACCAGGTCTCGGAAAGCTCATCGTCGAAGCGCAGATCGATAACACTGATATAGGCGCTTTTCACCAGCGGCCAGCAGCTGACGTTCATCAGCACTTCTTCGTCGAAATACTCGCGCAGGCGAGCAACGGTTTCGCCGACCTTTTCCTCATACAGACTGATCCGCGCCGCCGACGCGGCCTGCGCCTCCTGCCAGCGCGCCTGCTCGAAGCGCTCCCGCGCGCCATCGGTGATGCGACGGAAATGCTCGCGGTAATCGTCGAAGCCGGCGAGGATCATCCGGGCGATCTCGGTGGCTGGCCATTGCTGCGACATAGAGGGAACCTCGGCGGGAATTCGATTCGTCTGAGCTTAGTCACGGAACGGCTCGCAGGAAAAGCGCAATTTCTGCCAAAACCGATACAGGGCTGACCGTTGACGCGCTTTCTCGGGCCGATGCATCGGCAGGCAAAATTAAAAGCCCGAATAGCGGTTGCCATGATCCGGACGCTCGGCAACACTCTCGTCCCGATCAAGGAAGGAGCCCGCCGTGAGCCCTGTCGATATTTTCCGTATGTTGTCGCTGGCCGCTATCTGGGGCGCGAGCTTTCTGTTCATGCGCATCATTGCGCCGGTGATCGGCACGATCCCGACCGGGTTCTTTCGCGTGTCGATTGCGGCCGCCGGGTTGCTGGTGATCCTTGGGCTGATGCGCATCAGCTGGGATTTCAAGGGCAAGCTGAAAACCGTGATGCTGCTGGGGGTGATCAACTCGGGGATCCCGGCGACGCTGTATTCGGTGGCGGCGCAAGTGCTACCGGCCGGCTATTCGGCGATTTTCAATGCCACCACGCCACTGATGGGCGTGTTGATTGGCGGCCTGTTCTTCAGCGAAAAACTCACGATTGCGAAGCTGGGCGGCGTATTCCTCGGCCTGTTCGGCGTCGGCGTGCTGACGCGGGCGGGTCCCGTGGCCTTCGACCTGCAACTGCTGATGGGCGCGGTTGCTTGCCTGCTGGCAACCACTTGTTATGGCTTTGCCGGATTTCTCGCGCGGCGCTGGCTGGATCAGGCCGGTGGGCTGGACAGCCGTTTGTCGGCACTGGGCAGCATGCTCGGGGCGACGTTGTTCTTGCTGCCGCTGTTCGCCTACAGCGTGATCACTGCGCCGCCGGTCAGTTGGGGCGGTTGGCACGTCTGGCTGTCGCTACTTGGCTTGGGTCTGGGTTGCACGGCGTTTGCCTACATCATCTATTTCCGCCTGCTCAGCTCGATCGGCCCGGTGAAATCGATGACCGTCACCTTCATGATCCCGCCGTTCGGCGTGTTGTGGGGGGCGTTGTTGCTGGATGAGCCGTTGTCGATGGCGCACATTTATGGCGGGTTGCTGATTGCAGCGGCGTTGTGGCTGGTGTTGAAGCCGGCGGTGGTGAAGCCTGGTGAGATGATCAATCGGTAATCCGCTTTGTTGGCAAAATCGCTATCGCGAGCAGGCTCACTCCTACAGTTGGAATACGTTCCCCTGTAGGAGTGAGCCTGCTCGCGATGGCGCCCGAACAGCCACCGCTTATCTTTCTTTTATCCGGTTTTACGGAACACAAAAGCCAATCCAATAATGATCAGCAGCATCCCCAGCACACTCAACGCGGCCAACCGATTACCGAAAATCAGATAATCCATCACCGCTGTCACCGCCGGCACCAGATAGAACAGGCTGGTGACGTTCACCAGATTGCCCCGCGCGATCAGCCGATACAGCAACAACGTCGCCAGCACCGAGACCACCAGGCCCATCCACAACACCGGCACGATGAAACCTGTGCTGTGCTCGAAGTGGAACGGCTGGAACGGCACGAAGATCGCACACAGCAACAGCCCCGCCAGATACTGCACTGGCAGCGTGCCGAGAGGATTGTCGGTGATGCGTTTTTGCATGATCGAGCCCAGCGTCATGCTCGCCAGCGCGAGCAAGCCGAACAACATGCCAGCCCAGGACATTCCGGCCAGACCGATGCCCTGATAAACCACCATGATCAACCCGGCCAGCCCCAGCGCCAGGCCGAACAGACGGCTCGCCGACCGCTGACGCTCCATGAGCACCACCGTGAGGATCGGCTGTACCCCCATCAGAGTCGCCATTACCCCCGGCGTGACTTTGCAGTCCAGCGCCAACAGATAAAAAATCTGATACGCCCCGAGCAACACCAACCCCGTGGTGATCGCAAACAGCATCGGTTTGCCGCCCTTGGGCAACTTCAACTTGAGCAGCGGCGCCAGCAGCAGCAACCCGCACAGGGCGATGGCGAAGCGAATCAACAGAAAGGCAAAGGGTGAAGCGTGGGCCAGGCCCCATTTGGAGAAAATCGCCCCGCTGCTCCACAGCAGAACGAACAGGCTCGTGGACGCCGCCGCGAGCACGGATTGTTTCGAAAGGACAAACATGAATACCACCTGTAGTCAGGCAAGAAGCCAACTCAGCCGAAGCTGAAATCCAGTAGTTTTTTCTGGCGGGCGCAGGGTTCAGCAGAAACTGCCGATCAGCCCCGAACACCAACGCCCGGCGGCGATACAACTGCGCACACCGGCGTGCTACTGACAGGTGGAGGGTAATGACTGATCTGCACAGGCTGCTGATTCCCGCACGGCACGACGCCAGCGTTGACCGCTGAATCGACTACCGCATTGATGAGGGATGCAGGCATGGAGGCAGATCTTTATTGAGGAAATGAAAGCGTGAGCACGGCGCTCAAGCGGGCTGACTATAACCAGCCCGGGACACAGATTGCAATGACTTGGGCAAAGGGCCGGCAGCGACAGTTTGGGGCGGGATGATTAGGGTGATTGGCGGTGGCAATGGATTGTCAGGAGACATGGAATGCAAGAGATCATATGCCAAGGGAACGGACGTATTTGCGGTATCAGGTTTATCGGTCAGAGGCCAGGAAGCGGGCCGCACTTACATTTGCGAAGCTACACAGCGAACTTGAGGCGCGCGCAATTGTTGACGTTGATTATTCCAGGGTTCGCTTCGAGGCGATTGATGCGTCCGCCATGAAAGCTTATGAGCAATGGCTCGATCCGCATTTCTGCTGGGAGGAAATTGTCCGATGGAAAGCCAAGGAACCAATGAGCTTCGATTTGGCAATCTGGTTTGATCGTGAACTGTGCGGACTTTGTTTCGCCAATCCGAACCAAAGCCGGCTGAGAGTCAGGATTGTGCGTCTTGAGGGGCAGCCAGACGAACACCCACTCAAGAGCCGCATAGCGACCTTCGCCCTGACTGCGGTCACTCACTTCGCCCGTATCATCGGCAGCCAGCAGATCGAAATTCAGGAGCCTCTTTCGGGAGCTATACCTCTATACCGTCAACTGGGTTTCGAATTCGACTCTGAGGGCCGTCTTGTGAAGCGCATTGACCAAGTCTAGTATCTGAGCACCTGCTCATTTACTCATCAACGTCGGAGATCCCATGAAAGCTGTCGTTGAAAAGAAAGCATCAAACTCCAAATCCAGAAAGATGGAGAAAAAGCAGCCATCTGTTGAGTTATCTGAAACCGAGATGCATCGCATCAGGAATGCACTGGCCAATCCAGCCGTTGAAGAGCCAAGCGGCGTATTAGCCGGGTCGTCCTTTTCCTTCCGCTAACAAAAAACCGCTCGCAAAGAGCGGTTTTTTCATTGCCTGATCCAGCCTCAACCAAACAGCCAATACCCCAACAACGTCAGCACCAGCACCGCCAGCACCGGGCGCATGACGCGGTAGGCCTTGGGATGCCGGCGTTTCCACTGTTTGACCACGCCGCTGAAACGGTCGCTGAAGTTCTTGCTCCAGGCATAAGCCTGGTTGATGCCGCCGACGCGTTCATCGTCAAGGTTCTGCGGGGCAGTGGCGCGGCCGAGCCAGCCGCTGATGAAGCGATTGATGCGGGTCATCAGGCGATTGCTCAGTGGGCGTTCGATGTCGCAGAACAGAATGACGCGAGTCTGATCGGTTTCATTCTTGACCCAGTGCACGTAGGTCTCGTCGAACATCACGTCATCGCCGTCGCGCCAGGCGTAAACCTGACCGTCGACGAAGATCCGGCAATCGTCAGAGTTGGGTGTCGACAGACCGAGGTGATAACGCAGGGAGCCGGCAAACGGGTCACGATGCGGATTGAGGTGACTGCCGCCCGGCAGCAGCGCGAACATCGCGCCCTTGACGTTGGGAATGGCACTGACCAGTGCCACGGTTTTCGGGCACAGGGCTTCGGCCGATGGCAGCGGTTTGTCGTACCACTTCAGATAGAAGCGCTTCCAGCCCTTCTTGAAGAACGAGCCAAAACCGGCGTCGTTGTTCTTTTCGGCGGCGCGAATATAGCCCTCGTCAAACAGATGCATGGCTTCGTCGCGGATGGTTTCCCAGTTATCGCGCAGCACATCCAGTTCCGGAAACTTGCTGCGATCCAGATACGGTCTGGACGGCACTGCGGAGAACAGGTACATCAGAGCGTTGTACGGGGCGAACAGCGCCGAGTGGTTGACGAACTGGCGCAATACCGGCAAACGCGCCTTGCCGCGCAAATGCACATAGAGCGTGCTGCCCAGAAACAGCAACAGCACAAACGCCTTGGCGGCAAACGAAACGGTCATCAACGACTCCTTGAATAAAGACAACGCTGCGCAATGCCCTTTTCCCAGCATGGCAGCCGGCCATGATAAACACTACCGGCTCCGGGAAAAACCCGCCTGATACATGATTCAGTGTTATGCATCGCGCAACAAAGCCTTTATTAACATGCAGCGCCTGAACCTCGGCTGACCTGAATCAACAGGATTACTGCTGGTTCTCCTGCTCGGTGAACAGGTCACTGAACAACATGCTCGACAGATAACGCTCACCCGAATCCGGCAGCACCACGACGATGGTTTTGCCCTGCATCTCCGGGGTTTCCGCCAGACGCACTGCCACCGCCATGGCGGCACCGCAGGAAATACCACACAGAATCCCCTCTTCCTGCATCAGGCGCAAAGCCATGGCCTTGGATTCTTCGTCAGTCACCTGCTCGACACGATCGACCATCGACAGATCCAGGTTCTTCGGCACAAAACCGGCGCCAATGCCCTGAATCTTGTGCGGGCTAGGCTTGATCTCGTCACCGGCCAGCGCCTGGGTGATGACCGGCGAAGATGCAGGCTCCACAGCCACCGACAGAATCGGTTTGCCGGCGGTGTTCTTGATATACCGCGAGACGCCGGTGATGGTTCCGCCGGTGCCGACGCCAGCCACCAGCACGTCGACGGCCCCATCGGTGTCATTCCAGATTTCCGGACCGGTGGTCTTTTCGTGAATCGCCGGGTTGGCCGGGTTATCGAATTGCGCCGGCATGAAATATTTGTCGGCATCACTGGCGACGATTTCCGCGGCTTTCTCGATGGCGCCCTTCATGCCCTTGGCCGGCTCGGTCAACACCAGTTCCGCCCCCAGGGCCTTCAGGACCTTGCGGCGCTCGATGCTCATCGACGCCGGCATGGTCAGCATCAGTTTGTAGCCACGCGCAGCAGCGACGAAGGCCAGGCCGATGCCGGTGTTACCGGAGGTGGGCTCGACAATGGTCATGCCCGGTTTGAGTTTGCCGCTGCTTTCGGCGTCCCAGATCATGTTGGCGCCGATCCGGCACTTGACCGAGTAACCGGGGTTGCGCCCTTCGATCTTGGCCAGGATCGTGACCCCGCGCGGCGCGATGCGGTTGATCTGGACCAGCGGCGTATTGCCGATGGAGTGGGCGTTGTCAGCGTAGATACGGCTCATGGCTGGGTCCTTATGCAGCGTTGAATTCAGCCTTTCAAGGTAAGCCTGTTACCGATCACAGTCCAGTCGGGGCGAACGTCTGCGAACGCGCGCAGTCAATCGCTTTGAATCGTCAAGGCACACTCTTGAAGGAACAATGGCATGAAACGTCGTTACAGCTGGCCGCTCTGGACCCTGGCGGGTGTCGTGGTGCTGCTGGTCGCTCTGCACTTCGCCCTGCCCTATCTGGTACGCGACTACCTCAATGACAAGCTCGCGGACATGGGTGATTACCGTGGCCAGATCACCGATGTCGACCTCGCACTGTGGCGCGGCGCGTACAAAATCAACGGTCTGAAAATCGTCAAGGTCGACGGCAAGGTGCCGGTGCCGTTCGTCGATGCGCCGTTGATCGACCTCTCGGTGAGCTGGCATTCGCTGTGGTACGACCATGCGGTGGTTGCGCAGGTGCAATTCCTCAATCCCGAAATCAACTTTGTCGACGGCGGCCCCAACAAGCAGAACTCGCAGACCGGTCAGGGCACCGACTGGCGCGAGCAACTGGGCAAGCTGCTGCCGATCACCCTCGATGAAGTGCAGATCAACGACGGCCGTATCACTTTTCGCAACTTCAATTCCAAGCCGCCGGTGAACATGAATGCCAGCAACGTCAACGCCAGCATCTACAACCTGACCAACGTGGTCGACAAGGAAGGCAAGCGCGACGCCCGCTTCGAAGGCAAGGCGCTGCTGCTGGGCCACGCGCCACTGGAAACCACCGCCACCTTCGATCCGTTGAGCAACTTCGAAGACTTCGAATTCCGCCTGCGTGCCCGCGACATCGAGCTCAAACGCATGAACGACTTCGCCTCGGCCTATGGCAAGTTCGACTTCAACGCCGGCCACGGCGATGTGGTCATCGAAGCCAAGGCAGAGAAAGCCCTACTCACCGGCTACATCAAACCCCTGCTGCGCGACGTCGACGTTTTCAACTGGCAGCAGGACGTCGAGAACAAGAACAAAGGCCTGTTCCGCTCGGTCTGGGAAGCACTGGTCGGCGGCACCGAGACCGTTCTGAAAAACCAGAACAAAAACCAGTTCGCCACCCGGGTCCAACTCAGTGGCAATGTGCACCAGCAGAACGTCAACGCGTTCGAGGCGTTTTTGCAGATTTTGCGCAACGGGTTTATCCAGGCCTTCAATGCGCGGTATGAAAGGCCGAAGCCGGATGAGGGTTAAGTTTTGCGGTTGACGACATATCTACCAGTGTCTTCGGCCGCGATCGATGAGCGCTGTTGCAGCGAATCCCAGCCCAGACAGGCCAACGCCAAAGAACGTGGCACTGCCTCACGCCCATTGCTGTAACGGCTGATGCTCCGAGCGCTCACACCCAGCGCCTCGGCCGCCTCACTGAGCGAAAGTCCCGTACGGGCGCGCCAGTCGATAAAAATGCGTGTGTTCTCGTCTTGGGCATTTTGCGCCAGCGCATCCATGTACAAGGTGTCTGCGCCAATCTGTATGTCGGGCTCTAGCCATTCGACGAACCAACCCTCGTCCCCACCTACGGCAGTCGCAAAGACATCGCGATCAAGCAGTGGCCGCAGACCTGGACAAGTATGAATATCCACCCCCAAATCAACTGTCAGTTCCTGACCATTGATAAATGTCAGCGCCAACCTGAAATCCGACAGGACCTGCGCAGATCGTAGACGCGGGCGTTTCATGGGTAACATCGATTTTCTGCCTTTTTATCTACCAAGTAAGAAAGGCTATCGCCAAATCGGCGATACCTGAATACTGGCCATCCGCCGAGACTGAGTCAACATGTGACGCCCCATTCAGAGACTGAATAAGCCGTCTGCGTTCACAGTCGACCGGCGTGCGCGTTATAGTCGGGGCATCCGATTATTCGCCCCCGCCCTGCCCGCAAGGTCGGCGTTACCGTTCGAGGATTTGCAGATGAAGTTCGAAGGCACCCAGGCCTACGTCGCCACCGATGACCTGAAGCTGGCGGTCAATGCCGCCATCACCCTGGAGCGGCCACTGCTGGTCAAAGGTGAGCCGGGCACCGGCAAGACCATGCTCGCCGAGCAACTGGCCGAGTCGTTCGGTGCCAAGCTGATCACCTGGCACATCAAGTCCACCACCAAGGCCCATCAGGGTCTTTACGAGTACGACGCGGTCAGCCGTTTGCGCGACTCGCAGTTGGGCAATGAAAAAGTCCACGACGTGCGCAATTACCTGAAGAAAGGCAAGCTCTGGGAAGCGTTCGAGTCCGAGGAGCGGGTGATTCTGCTGATCGACGAAATCGACAAGGCTGACATCGAGTTCCCCAATGACTTGCTGCAAGAACTCGACAAGATGGAGTTCTACGTTTACGAGATCGACGAGACCATCAAGGCCAAGAAGCGCCCGATCATCATCATTACCTCCAACAACGAGAAAGAGCTTCCGGACGCCTTCCTGCGCCGCTGCTTCTTCCACTACATCGCTTTCCCCGACCGCACTACCCTGCAGAAAATCGTCGACGTGCACTACCCGGACATCAAGAAGGATCTGGTCAGCGAAGCGCTCGACGTGTTCTTTGACGTGCGCAAGGTACCGGGCCTGAAGAAAAAACCTTCGACGTCGGAACTGGTCGACTGGCTGAAACTGCTGATGGCCGACAACATCGGCGAAGCGGTGCTGCGCGAGCGCGACCCGACCAAAGCCATCCCGCCGCTGGCCGGTGCGCTGGTGAAGAACGAACAGGACGTGCAACTGCTTGAGCGCCTGGCGTTCATGAGCCGTCGCGGCACCCGCTAAGAGGCTGCTGCCATGCTGCTCAACCTGTTCAATGAAATGCGTGCAGCCAAGGTGCCGGTGTCGGTGCGTGAGTTGCTCGACCTGATCAACGCGCTGAAAGAGCGCGTGACCTTCGCCGACATGGACGAGTTCTATTATCTGTCGCGGGCGATTCTGGTGAAGGACGAACGTCATTTCGACAAGTTCGACCGTGCGTTCGGCGCTTACTTCAATGGCCTCGAAAAACTCGACGACCACTTGCAGGCGCTGATTCCCGAAGACTGGCTGCGCAAGGAGTTCGAGCGCTCTCTGACTGATGAAGAACGCGCGCAGATCCAGTCCCTGGGCGGGCTGGACAAGCTCATCGAGGAGTTCAAGAAGCGTCTGGAAGAACAGAAGGAACGTCACGCCGGCGGCAACAAATGGATCGGCACCGGCGGCACCAGCCCGTTCGGCTCCGGCGGTTTCAACCCGGAGGGCATCCGGGTTGGCGATGCCGGCAAGCGTCAGGGCAAGGCAGTCAAGGTCTGGGATCAGCGCGAGTACAAGAACCTCGACGATTCAGTGGAACTGGGCACCCGCAATATCAAGGTCGCCTTGCGTCGTCTGCGCAAGTTCGCTCGACAGGGCGCGGCGGAAGAGCTGGACATCGATGGCACCATCGACCACACCGCCAAGGATGCCGGCCTGCTGAATATCCAGATGCGCCCGGAACGGCGCAACACGGTGAAGCTGCTGCTGTTGTTCGATATCGGCGGCTCAATGGATGCGCACGTGAAGATCTGCGAGGAATTGTTTTCGGCCTGCAAGACCGAGTTCAAGCATCTGGAGTACTTCTACTTCCACAACTTCATTTATGAATCAGTGTGGAAGAACAACATGCGCCGCACTTCCGAGCGCACCTCGACCCAGGATCTGCTGCACAAGTACGGTGCCGACTACAAAGTGATCTTCATCGGCGACGCCGCCATGGCGCCTTATGAAATCACCCAGGCTGGCGGCAGTGTCGAGCACTGGAACGAAGAGCCGGGCTACGTGTGGATGCAGCGCTTCATGGAGAAATACAAGAAACTCATCTGGATCAACCCGTATCCGAAGGACACGTGGGGCTATACCTCGTCGACCAACATTGTCCGCGACCTGATCGAGGATCAGATGTATCCGCTGACGTTGCGCGGGCTTGAGGAAGGGATGCGGTTTCTTTCCAAATAATCGTTAACCCGACGAACGCCTTCGCGAGCAGGCTCGCTCCCACATTGGAATGCTTTTACCTGTGGGAGCGAGCCTGCTCGCGAAGCTTTTAGCGATCTATAAAACGCTGCAAATACTCGACATGCTCGCGGTGCGCGACGTCCTGCACCACCGGCCGCAATCTCACCTTCGCTCCCGGCAAGCACTGCGCCAGCCGCGCCAGTGCCAGCGGCGTCAACGCGCCCAGGCGCGGATACCCGCCGATGGTCTGGCGATCATTGAGCAACACAATCGGCTGCCCGTCCGGTGGCACTTGCACCGCGCCCAAGGGAATCCCTTCGGAAATCATCGCCGCGCCCTGATAGTGCAATGTCGCGCCCTGCAGGCGGATGCCCATGCGGTCGGCGCGGCTGTCGATTGTCCAGGTGCTGTTGAAGACATCAAACAGACTTTGCCCGCTGAACTGGCCGATCTGTGCACCAATCACCAGATCCAGCGGTTTAACCGAGCGCAGGTCCGGTTGCTGCGTCTGTGGTACGTCACGCACCGGCCGGGGTTCGCCGTGATAACTCAGGATCGCTCCTTTTGTCAGCGGCACGCCCAGACCATCAAGCCCTCCGAGCTCTTCGCGCACGACCGTCGCGCAACTGCCCAACACGGACGGCGCGGCAAAACCGCCGGGAGCCGCCAGATAAGCCCGGGCGCCAAGCAAGGGTTGGGTGAACTGCAACCTCTGACCTTTGTGCAACGTGAAACCGCGCCACGGCGCCAGCGCCTGTCCATCGATCTGCGCGCCGAGATCCGCTCCGGCCAGCGCCAGCAGGCAATCCTCTTCAGCCACCACGGCAAACCCGCCGAGGGTGATTTCAACCACCGCAGCATCCAGCTCATTGCCAAGCAGCCAATTGGCCCAGCTCATGGAACACCAATCCGCCGCGCCGCCTTGGGTTACGCCCAGGTGTCGCACACCGAAGCGCCCGGCATCCTGCACCAGGCACAGCGATGTGCTGGCTTCGATCGTCAGTCGACTCATGCCAGCGCCTCCAGTGGTGTGTCGTCACCGCCCAGACGAATGAATTCGGCGTGATCGACCGCTTCGAAGCGTACCGTGTCACCGGGCTGCATCAGGCTGTAGCCGTCGCGATGGCGATCAAACAGTTTCGCCGGGGTGCGGCCGATCAGGTTCCAGCCGCCGGGTGAAACGACCGGATAAGCCGCGGTCTGCCGCTCGGCGATACCGACGCTGCCGGCGGCGACTTTTTTGCGCGGTGTGCTCAATCGCGGCGCGGCGAGAATCTCTTCGACCAGGCCCATGAAGGCAAAGCCCGGCGCAAAACCAAGGGCGAATACCTGATACTCCCGTGCGCTGTGCCGACGGATCACCTCCTCCACCGCGAGCCCGCTACGTTCAGCCAGCAGGCTCAGTTCCGGGCCGACACTGAGGTCGTACCAGACCGGCAAGACGTGACACTGCCCAGCGCTTCGCGCATTCGGCGACAGGTCGACCAGCGCTTCGGCGATCAATTCGCGCGCCTGAGCCGGACTCAGCAGCGTCAGATCGTAATGCACCATCAACGTCGTATAGGACGGCACCAGATCGATCAGTTGGGCGCCAAACGCCGTGCGCAAACGCTCGGTGGCGGCGAGCATCCACGGCATGTTGGCTTCGGCGATTTCATCGAACAGACGCAGCATCAGGCAATCCAGCGCCACCACTTCAATCCGTGGATTCATGACGCACTCGACTGCTGTAAGGCTTGGCGAATGCGCTGCACGGCGGCCACGGAACTGGCGTTGTCGCCGTGTACGCACAAGGTGTTGGCGCGCAGGATCAAGGCGCTGCCGTCGCTAGCGGTGAGCTCGCCGCCATGGGCGATGGTCAGCGCTTGCTCGATGATTTTCTCGGGATCGTGATGCACCGCACCCGGCAACTGTCGTGAGACCAGCCGGCCGGCGCTGTCGTAAGCGCGATCGGCGAAAGCTTCGAACCACAGCGTCACGCCGTATTCATCGCCGACTTGCTGCGCCGCAGCGTTGTCGCGGGTCGCCATGAGCATCAGCGGAAGATTGCGGTCATACGCGGCCACGGCCTGCACTACCGCATGCAGTTGCGCCGGGTTGGCCATCATGTCGTTGTACATCGCGCCGTGGGGTTTGACGTAGCTGACCCGCCCGCCCTGCGCCTTGCAGATGCCATCGAGCGCACCGATCTGGTAATGCAGGATGTCTTGCAGCTCCTGCGCGGAATAGGCCATGGAGCGCCGGCCGAATCCGACCAGATCCTGATAGGCCGGATGCGCGCCAATCTGTACGCCGTGCTCAAGGGCCAGCGCCACGGTCTTGCGCATGATGCTCGGGTCGCCGGCATGGAAACCGCAGGCAACGTTGGCGCAATCGATGAAGGGCATGACCTCGGCGTCCAGACCCATGGTCCAGCTGCCGAAGCTCTCGCCAATGTCGCAATTCAATAGCAGGCGGCTCACGGTGAACACTCCTGTAGCTGCTCGTCTTTTTATCTGTAGGACACTGCCCAGCAGGTTATCAGTTACTGCGCCTCGAGTTGTTTGCCGCGGGTTTCCGGCAGGCTCAAAGCCGCAATAATCACCACGCCGTAGGACACCGCCGCGAAGGCACCGATGCCCATGCTCAATGGCACTTTCTGGCTGAGCAGGCCGATCAGCAGCGGGAACAACGCCGCCAGCGCGCGGCCGATGTTGTAGCAGAAACCCTGACCCGAGCCGCGAATCCGCGTGGGGAACAATTCAGTGAGAAACGCACCCATGCCGCTGAAAATCCCCGAGGCAAAGAAGCCCAGCGGAAACCCCAGCCACAGCATCACGCCGTTGCTGACCGGCATCTGCGTGTACAGCAGAACGATGGTGAACGAGCCGACCGCGAACAAAATGAAATTCTTTTTCCGCCCCAGCAGATCAGTCAGATAAGCGCTGATCACGTAACCGACGTAGGAACCGACGATCACCATCGCCAGATAACCACCGGTGCCAAGCACGCTCAAACCGCGTTCGTTCTTGAGGAAGGTCGGCAGCCAGGAGGTGATTGCGTAATAACCGCCCAGCGCACCGGTGGTCAGCAACGACGCGCGAAACGTGGTGAAGAGCATGCCCGGAGCAAAAATCTCGTAGAACTTCGCCGGGTTTTCTGGCGTTTGCGCGGCTTTGGCTTCGCGATAGATTTCCGGATCTTTCACCAGGCGTCGGACAAAAATCACGAATATCGCCGGCACGATGCCGAGGATGAACAGCGCACGCCAGGCATCTTCCGGTGGCAATACCGAGAACAGCAGCGCATACAGAATCGCCGTCAGCCCCCAGCCCAGCGCCCAACCGGATTGCACCATGCCCACCGCTTTGCCGCGATCCTGGGCGCGGATCACCTCGCCGATCAGTACTGCACCGGCGGTCCACTCACCACCGAAACCGAAGCCCATCAGGGTGCGGGCGATCAACAGTTGTTCATAGTTTTGCGCGAAACCGCAAAGGAAAGTGAAGAAGGCAAACCACAGCACCGTCAGTTGCAGGGTGCGCACGCGACCGATGCGGTCGGAGAGAATTCCGGCGACCCAGCCGCCGATCGCCGACGCGATCAGGGTGCTGGTGTGAATCAGCCCCGCTTCGCCAGTGGTGATGCCCCACATCGCAATCAGCGTCGGCACGACGAAGCTGAGCATCTGCGTGTCCATGCCATCCAGACCGTAACCGATCTTGCAGCTCCAGAACGTGCGGCGCTCCTGCTGGTTGATGTTGCGGTACCAGTCGAACGGCCCGGGCCGCGCCGCAGGCTTGGATAAAGGGAGGGTGTCAGGAGCACTCATGGCAAATCTCCGCAGGGCTTTTATTGGTCTTGTTCGAAGCTCCGACGACGCCTATCGTGGGAACCGGATGCGCCGATTTTTCGTCGCCCTGCCCCGCGCCGTCCAACGAATAAAAACCCGCCTTAGGCATAAGAAAAATTTGTCAGCCGAGCCTTGCCCATGAACCTGAAGTTTCTCGAGACCTTTGTCTGGGTCGCGCGCCTGAAGAGTTTTCGCCTGACCGCCGACAAGCTGTTCACCACTCAGGCGTCGATTTCCAGCCGCATCGCAGTGCTCGAAGGCGAGCTGGGAGTGAAGCTGTTTCTGCGCGACTCACGCGGCGTCAGCCTGACCCCGGAAGGTCTGAAGGTGCTCGATTATGCCGAACAGATGCTCGACACCATGGCGGCGCTGAGACAGTCGATCGAGACTCGTTCGAGCAAGGTCGGCCGGGTGCGTATCGGCGTGATGGATACGGTGATCCATACCTGGCTGAGCCCGCTGGTGGCGCAGATGACCGATCTGTACCCGCGAGTGGAAATCGAGCTGGTCGCGGATACCGCGCTGAATCTCTGCGATCAGCTGCAAAAAGGCTTCCTCGATCTGGTTCTGCAAACCGATCTGGTCCGTCACGAAAGCGTGCGTAGTCTGGAGTTGGCCAGCCATCCGTTGGGCTGGATCGTCGCGAGCAATTCGATCTACAACCGCGACTACGCCGACCTCGCCGAACTGGCGCAGGAGCGGATCGTCACTTACTCGAAAAACTCACGACCGCATCAGGATATCGTCGCGCTGATGCAGGCCAACGGCGTCATGGCGCCACGCTTGAATTGCGTGAACTCGGTGTCAGCGATCACCCGGTTGTTGCGTGACGGCTTCGGTATCGGCGCGCTGCCACCGGTGCTGGTGGCCGAGGAACTGGCACGCGGCGAACTGACCCTGCTCGACATCGCGCAGCGGCCGGCGAATCTGCCGGTGGTGGTGTCGTGGCGGGTCGGGGGTGGGGGGGTCGAGGAGATAGTGACGGTGTGTCAGCAGGTCTTGGCGGGGTATGCGCAAAAGGGGGGCAAGGACTGCATCACCCTCACTGACTGAGCACACTTGTGGCGAGGGAGCTTGCTCCCGCTCGGCTGCGCAGCAGTCGTAAAATCGTTACCTGCGCTCGCTCAGAATAACTGGACGGGAGCGCTTCGCACTCCAGCGGGAGCAAGCTCCCTCGCCACAGGGGAAATGAGCGATCTCAAAGGCCGCGCACGTCGCGATCTTCGATCGGCCGGCTCTGGCGCAGACGGCGGCCGCCGAGTACTACCCAGTCGATCAGGCGGAACAGGCATTCGATGCCGAACGACAGCAGCAACGCCCCGCTCATGCCCCAGATCATTGCCTCTGGCGTCAGCAGGATCTGATAGCTGTAGCCATTCCAGGTTTCCTTGCGAATGTCCGGATCGGCGGCCAGCACCACTTGCAGGAAGCGCACGTACCACGGGCCTTGCATCGCCTGGAATTGTTTATCCAGCGCGACCTGGCGAGTGAGCAAGGTGTTCAGGCTGTCGGCATCGCTACGAAAAATCGGGTCTTCGCTGGCCCGGTAATGCGCGACCAGCGCCTGCATGTCGCCTTTGAAAAACTGATCGGCGGTGCCCTGAAAACCACGCAGACCGGTCTGCGCTTCGATCAGATGCGCTTCGACCCGCTGGGCGTAATCGTTGATGAACCCCGGCACCTGGACACCGATCAACAGGCCCGCCGCAAACAACACCAGCCGTACATAACTGAGCAACATGGGTGCAAATCCTTATTCGGTCTTGCCCTGGCTGACGCATTCGCCGCGTCGCCACAGGCTCCATTGGCCCGGTTCGTAGCGGGTCCAGGTTTCGTTTTCGGTCAAAGGCTCGGTGGCGATCACCGTGACCACGTCGTTGGGCGTGGTTTCGGCCTGGAAGTCGACAATCACATCGACATCCTTGAGCCGTGCGGGGCCGAACGGTGCGCGCCGGGTGATCTGGGCCAGTTTGGTCGAGCAATAACAGAACAGCCAGTCGCCGTCGCTGAGCAGGCAATTGAACACGCCTTTGCTGCGGTATTCGGCGCAGGCGGCGACCAGATCCGGCAGCAGCACTTCGATATCCACCGGTTCCGGAAAGGCTGCGCGCACACGGTTGAGCAAATCGCAGAACGCCGCTTCGCTGTCGGTATCGCCGACCGGGCGGTAGAAACTCTTGATCGGGGTGAAGTCGGCGAGCTGCCCGTTGTGCGCGAAACACCAGTTGCGCCCCCACAGTTCGCGGACGAACGGGTGGGTGTTGGACAGGCAGACCTTGCCGACGTTGGCCTGGCGAATATGGCCGATGACCACTTCGCTCTTGATCGGATAACGCTGCACCAGATTGGCGACTTCCGACTCGCTGCTCGCCGCCGGGTCCTGGAACAGCCGCAAGCCCCGGCCCTCATAGAAGGCAATGCCCCAGCCGTCGCGGTGCGGGCCGGTGCGGCCGCCGCGCTGCATCAGGCCAGTGAAGCTGAACACGATGTCGGTCGGCACGTTGGCACTCATGCCCAGTAATTCACACATGTGCGGACTCTCGGGTTACAGACGCGGCTCGACCCGCATGCGCTGCGGATTGTTCGGCACGGGCGGGCGACCGTAGCGGTCGTCACCGGCGCCGCCGAACGGCTGATCATCTTCGCGTTCTTCGGCACGGGCCGCAGCCTTGGCGGCCTCGGCGCGTTCGCGACGCGCTGTTGAAGCACGCTCGATCGGCATACGGATCAAGACGAAAACCAGATAAATCCCGAAGGCGATCATGCCGTACATGAACAGATCGGAAACCGCGCGCCAGGCGTTGTTGCCGACCTTGAACAGTGTGTCCAGCGCGGTGATGGCGATGGCCGGCGCAACCTTGGCTTTCACTGGATCGACGATGGTCGGGCTGAACAGCAACACCGCCATCAGCACACGCAGCGGCTCGCGCAGCCAGCGCCACATCCAGGTGGTCAGGCGCATCCATACCAGCAGGCAGCCTACGGCGGCAAAGGCGTAAAGGCCCCAGGCGATCAGATAGTCGTTCTCGGTCATGGTGTCCATGGCAAGGCAGGCAAAGAGGCGCTTATAGTAACGACTTTTCGCCCATGCGGCTTGTCCCAATAGACACATCCCCTGTAGGAGTGAGCCTGCTCGCGATAGCAATTGATCAGTCAAAGTCATTCTGAATGACACACCGCTATCGCGAGCAGGCTCACTCCTACAGGGATTGCGGCAGTTTCAAATGCTGCGAAAAACCCTATTTGTATATCTGTCCGAGAGCCTTCCATGCCCCAATCCGCCAATGTCATCCCAGCCCCGATTGCCCACCGGGCGCCCGGCGCCGACCCGTATGCCTGGCTGCAGGAGCGCGATACCGACGCGGTGCTCGACTACCTCAAGGCCGAAAACGCTTATCAGGAAGCGCAAACCGCTGATCAGGCCGAACTGCGCGAAAGCCTGTTCAACGAGATCAAGGGCCGGATTCTGGAAACCGACCTGTCCCTGCCCTCGCCCTGGGGCCCGTATCTGTATTACACGCGCACCACCGCCGGTGACGAATACGCCCGGCACTACCGCTGCCCGCGTCCGGCGGACGACAGCCTGACGCTCGACGAAAGCCGCGAACAGCTACTGCTCGATCCGAATGCGCTGGCCAATGGCGGCTTCTTCTCGCTCGGTGCTTTCAGCATCAGCCCCGATCACCAGCGCCTGGCTTACAGCGTCGATGCCTCGGGCGATGAGATCTACACGCTGTTCGTCAAGGAACTGTCCAACGACAAGGTCAGCGAACTCGAATTCGCAGACTGCGACGGCAGCATGACTTGGGCCAACGACAGTCTGACCCTGTTCTTCGGCGTGCTCGACGACACCCATCGCCCGCACAAACTGTTCCGCTATCGACTCGATGGCACCGCCGCCGAAGAGGTTTTTCACGAGCCGGACGGGCGCTTCTTCCTGCATTGCTACCGCGCCAGCTCCGAGCAGCAATTGCTGCTGTCGCTGGGCAGCAAGACCACCAGCGAAGTCTGGGCGCTGGACGCCAATCAGCCGCACCTGCCGTTCGCCTGTCTGGCGCCCCGGGTCGAAGATCACGAATACGACGTCGACCACGGCCTGCTCGGCGGCGTCTGGACGTGGTTCATCCGCACCAACCGCGACGGCATCAACTTCGCCCTGTATCAGGCTGCGGATACCGGCGTACCGCCGAGCGAGGCCGACTGGCAGAACCTGATCCCGCACAGCGATGAAGTGATGCTCGACGGCGTCAGCCTCAACACCGAGGCGGTGACCTTGAGCCTGCGTGAAGGGGGTCTGCCGATCATCGAAGTTCATCCGCAGGGCCAAGCTTCATATCGCGTGCAACTGCCCGATGCGGCCTACAGCCTCCATGTGCAAAACAGCCTGGAGTTCGAGAGCGATCGCATTCGGTTGCGCTACGAAGCGTTGAACCGCCCGGCCCAGGTGCGCCAGTTGATTCTCGCCACGGGCGAGCAAACGGTGCTCAAGGAAACCCCGGTGCTCGGCCCGTTCGATGCCGACGCCTATGTCAGTCAGCGCCTGTGGGCCACCGCCCCGGACGGCACGCAGGTGCCGATCAGTCTGGTGATGAAGCGCGAGATGGTCGGCAAACCCGTGCCGCTGTATCTGTACGGTTACGGTGCCTACGGCTCCAGTCTCGATCCGTGGTTTTCCCACGCGCGCCTGAGCCTGCTCGATCGCGGCATGGCCTTCGCCATCGCCCACGTACGCGGCGGCGGCGAGCTGGGCGAAGCCTGGTATCGCGCCGGCAAGCAGGAACACAAACCCAACACCTTCAGCGACTTCATCGCCTGCGCTGAGTTTCTGGTGCTCAACGGCATCACCACGGCGGACAAACTGGCGATCAGCGGTGGCAGCGCCGGTGGCCTGTTGATCGGCGCGGTGCTTAACCAGCGTCCGGACCTGTTCGGCGTGGCGATTGCCGAAGTGCCGTTCGTCGACGTACTCAATACCATGCTCGACCCAGAACTGCCGCTGACCGTCACCGAATACGACGAATGGGGCAACCCGGAAGAACCGGACGTCTATGATCGGATCAAGGCTTATGCGCCGTACGAAAACGTCACCGCGCAGGCTTATCCACCACTGCTGGTAATCGCCGGCTACAACGACAGCCGTGTGCAATATTGGGAAGCAGCCAAGTGGGTAGCGAAATTGCGCGCAACCAAGACCGACGACAACCTGCTGCTGCTCAAGACCGAACTGGGCGCCGGGCATGGCGGCATGAGCGGGCGCTATCAGGGATTACGTGACGTAGCACTCGAATATACGTTTGTGTTCAAGGTTTTGCAGATTGCCTGAGGAACTCTGCGGGTGGCCTGGGTCTTAACACCAGACTCAACGCCTCCACCGATTCCCCTGTGTAGGAGCTGCCGAAGGCTGCGATCTTTTGATTTTTTAACAGCAAGATCAAAAGATCGCAGCCTTCGGCAGCTCCTACACAAGGAACGTGTGATACCCGGAAAATGTGAAAACAAAAAGACCGCATCGACATGTCCGAACCGACCTTCCTGAACAACGAAATCCGCGACTGGCTGATGGACTGTGGCCTGTTCGATCAATTGCAGCTGGCCGACTTCGCGGCCGCTTCCGGCTACTTCAGCATCAGCACCGTGGCTGAAGGCGAAGCGATTTTTCGCGAGGGCGATGCCGGCAGTTTCATGTGCATCATCCACACCGGCCAGGTCGCCGTGCAGAAAACCGGCGTCGACGGTCAGGTCATCACCATGGCCACCCTGCGCAGCGGCCGTGCCTTCGGTGAAATGGCCGTGCTCGATGGCGAACGGCGTTCGGCCACGTGCATTGCGGCAAGCAACTGTCAGTTGCTGAACCTGGGCAAGGACTCGCTGGAAAAAATGCTCAACGACGCACCGAAAATCGCCGCAAAGATCATCCGCGCCCTTGCCGTCTCGCTGTCCAAACGCCTGCGCATGGCCGACGGTCAATTGGCTGCGCAACAGGTTTAACCGCCGGGGGATTTAGCCTTGTTGCCGTTCGGCTCGATACCCGGCATCGGTTGATCCTTGCTCGGCGGGCTGGGCATTTCGATCGGCACCAGCGGCGGGCTGCCACTGCCGGCGCCCGACTTGGGCAGGGTAATCGGGGTGATCTGCGGATACGGCGTCGGCGTCGCGGTGCCGGGCGAGCCGGGTTGCGGCGTCGGACTGACCGGAATGCTCTGCTGGGCCTGGGCTGCAGTAATCGCGAGCGCGGCCAGGGTAATGACCGTTAGAATGGTGCGCTTCATCAAGGGCTCCGTTTGGCCTTTAGTCTGTGCTCAGGCTACTCCCAACGCGCCTGCTTGCCTTCCCCCCTTTAGAGATTTCCATGAAACGTTTCGTTCTGCTCGACACCACCCCGATCCCCGAAAACGGCGGTGCCCTGTGCCTGTTCGAGTATGGCGAGGACTTCGTCATCAAGATCCAGGGCGGCGACGGCGGGCAATTGATGAACACGCGCATGCACGGTTCCGAAGACGCATTGGCCGAGATTCCCTGCCGCAAGGTCGCCGGCCGGCCGAATTCACGCGTGCTGATCGGTGGCCTGGGCATGGGCTTCACCCTCGCCTCGGCACTCAAGCATTTGGGCAAGGCCGCCGAAGTGGTGGTCGCTGAGCTGGTGCCCGGCGTGGTCGAGTGGAATCGCGGCCCGCTCGGAGAAAAGTCCGGCCGGCCATTGCTCGATCCGCGCACGGTGATCCGCATGGAAGACGTCGCCAAGGTGCTGCAAAGCGAGCCGAACGGGTTCGACGCGATCATGCTCGATGTCGACAACGGCCCTGAAGGCCTGACCCAGAAAGCCAACAGTTGGTTGTACTCGGCCGCTGGTCTGAGTGCCTGCGCCAAGGCCCTGCGCCCCAAAGGCGTGCTGGCGGTGTGGTCGGCCAGCGCTGATCGGCAGTTTTCCGACAAATTGAAGAAGGCCGGTTTCAAGGCCGAAGAAGTCCAGGTCTTCGCCCACGGCAACAAGGGCACCCGCCACACGATCTGGATTGCCGAGAAGCTCAAGGGCTGAGCTAAACTCTGCGCATAACCGTCATCAGTCTTTTACAAAGGTGAACCCATGAGTTCGTCCACCCCCACCAACACGTCGAAGCTGGACCGCATCCTCGCCGACAACCAGCGCGACAAGGAAATGGGCTATCGCGACAAAGCCCTGAAGATGTACCCGCACGTCTGCGGCCGCTGCGCCCGCGAGTTTTCCGGCAAACGCCTGAGCGAACTGACCGTGCACCACCGCGACCACAATCACGACAACAACCCGCAGGACGGCTCGAACTGGGAGCTGTTGTGCCTGTATTGCCACGACAACGAGCATTCGCGTTACACCGACCAGCAGTATTTCGGCGACGGCTCGCTGAGCACACCGAAAATCGCCAAGGCCACGCATAACCCGTTTGCGGCCCTCGCTGGCCTGATGAAAAAAGAAGATTAAAAGCAAAGATCGCAGCCTTCGGCAGCTCCTACACGGTGTACGCCATTAGACTGTAGGAGCTGCCGAAGGCTGCGATCTTTTGATCTTATCCCCGTATAATCGCCCTCTTTTCCCGAAGGCACCCCGCTCGTGGCAGACAAACGGTACAGCTGCATTGGTTTGTATAATCCCAAATCACCGGAGAACGTCGGTTCGGTGATGCGCGCCGCAGGCTGTTATGGCGTGGCCTCGGTGTTCTACACCGGCAAGCGTTATGAACGCGCCGCCGATTTCGTCACCGACACCAAGCGCGTGCACTACGACATCCCGCTGATCGGCATCGACGACCTGAAAAAAATCCTCCCGCTCAACTGCGTGCCCGTCGCTGTGGAACTGGTGGAAGGCGCCCGCCCATTGCCGGAATACACCCACCCCGACCGCGCGCTGTACATCTTCGGTCCGGAAGACGGTTCGCTGGATAAAGAGATTCGCGACTGGTGCGAAGACGTCGTGTACATCCCGACCACCGGCTGCATGAACCTCGCCGCTACGGTCAACGTCGTGCTTTACGACCGCATGGCCAAAGGCCTGAACACCCGCTCCGGGCCGAAATTCCGCTGAAGCGTCGCACATTCGATGGAACAAGCTGACCGCCGCGGCAGTCAGCTTATCTATCAATCGCACCCTGCCTGGAGATAGATCATGAGCGAGCTCAAACGCGTAGAACGCATCGAATCCACCCCGTTCCAGTCGCCTTCGCACAAGAACGTGCACGGCTGGGAACGCGTCGGCTCGTTGACCGGCGGCGTGCTGATGGTCGGCAAGGGCCTGCGCCGTGGCGGCGTGTTCGGCCTGATTCAAGTGGCGCTCGGCGGCATGGCCGTGGCCCGCGGCATCACCGGCCATTGCTCGGCGAAAAGCCTGTTGGAGAAAGGTCGTCAGGACATGAACAACGTACGGGCGAAGATCGAACGCGCCGGAGAAGAACTGAGCAAGCTGAAGACCAACGCCGAAGTTGCCACGGAAACGGCGACCGTTACCGGCAATGATTCGCTGACCTCGCCGAAAGCCGGCGTTTGATCCAAATAATGCGTTGAGGCGAATTACGCCATCGCGAGCAGGCTCACTCCTACAATTGAAACGCGCTCACCTGTAGGAGTGAGCCTGCTCGCGATAGCGGTTTCGAATCCCTTCACCATCAGCCCGCGCGAAAAATCAGGTGATCTTCCCAGTCATCCTCCGGCACGCTGCCTTCGGCGAGCATGCGTCCGGATTGGGAAATTCGCTCGTGGTGCACTGCATCGCGATCACCGCACACCAGGTGATGCCATAACGGCAGATCCTTGCCCTCGCTGACCAGACGATATCCGCAGGTCGGCGGCAGCCATTTGAATTCTTCCGCCTGCCCCGGGGTGAGCTGGATGCAGTCAGGCACAAACTTGATACGGTTCGGATAATCGCTGCACTGACAGGTCTTCAGATCCAGCAGTTTGCAGGCGATGCGCGTGTAATAGACGCTGTTGTCTTCTTCATCCTCGAGTTTTTGCAGGCAGCACAGACCGCAGCCGTCGCACAGCGATTCCCATTCCTCGTGATCGAGTTGATCGAGGGTTTTGCGTTTCCAGAACGGTTCGACTATGGCGGCCATGGTTCAAGCATCAACATCAAGGTGGTGAAAAGGCCGCCAGTCTAGTGCCAGCGGGCGCGGTGGCCAAGCGCCGGCGACTGTCGGTAAATCCGCTTGTCAGCCCCAGCGCCGCCCAGTAGGGTTTTGCAGCGAACTTCTCCCCATCCGTTGCAAGGAATCCGTGCATGAGTGCCAACCCTCGCGTTGCCGATTACGCCATTCACCCGCAGTTCACCGAGCGCTGGTCGCCCCGCGCTTTTAACGGCGAAGCGATCCCTGAAGAGACCTTGCTGAGCTTCTTCGAAGCCGCGCGCTGGGCGCCGTCGGCGTACAACTCGCAACCGTGGCGCTTTCTCTATGCACGCCGCGATACACCGAACTGGCAGCGTTATCTGGGCCTGCTCAACGAATTCAACCGCAGCTGGGCGCAGCATGCTTCAGCGCTGGTGATCGTGATTTCGAAGACCACTTTCGTGGCACCGGGCGCTACCGAGGAAACCCCGGCGCTTTGGAGCACGTTCGATACCGGCTCGGCGTGGGGCCATCTGGCGCTGCAGGCGAGCCTCAGCGGCTGGCACACCCACGGCATGGCCGGTTTCGATCAGGAATTGACCCGCAAGGAACTGAACATTCCTGAGGAATATGCCCTGCATGCGGCGGTGGCGGTGGGCAAGCTCGGTGACAAGGCAACCCTGGCCGAGTACCTGCAAGCCCGCGAAACGCCGAGCCCGCGTCGTCCGCTGAGCGAGCTGGTGGCCGAAGGCGATTTCACCCTTTAAAAGCCACGCCATAAAACCACTGTAGGAGTGAGCCTGCTCGCGATGACGCCGTGTCAGTCGACATCAATGTTGACTGACACACCGTTATCGCGAGCAGGCTCACTCCTACAAGAGGTACCGCGCAGAATCAGTAACCGCGGGTGAAATCCACTTCCCCACGCAACGCCTCACCCGCCTCATACGCCTTCAGGTTCTGGACAAACAAATCCACCATCAGCGCCGGCGACGTTGGTGCCGAGCTGTGCCCGGTCAGCAGCAAGCCCCACGCGGTCCAGAATGGATGGCGTTGCGGCAATGGCTCCTGACGGCAGACGTCAATCACCGCACCGGCCAGGTGCCCTTCCTTCAAAGCCTCGACCAGATCGGCATCGACCACCGCGACACCGCGCCCGGCGTTGATGAACAACCCGGTCGGCTTGAATTGCTTGAACAGCGCCGCGTCGTAGATATCGTGGGTGTGTTCGGTGTTCGGCAGCAGGTTGACCACGTAATCCACCTCGCCCACCAGACGCGGAAGATCGGCCAGCGCGCCGACTTCGACGAACGGCGCCTGTTCGCGGGTGCTGCTGGCGATGCCGTACAACTCGACGCCGAATGGCAGGAGAAATTGCGCGACACTCTGGCCGATGTCACCGGTGCCGACGATCAGTACCTTGCGCCCGACCAGACTCTGGCCGCTGCGGTTGTCCCACTTGCGCTCGACCTGGCTGACCAGCCGCGCCAGCACTTCGCGCTCGTGGCCGAGGATGTAGGTCAGCACGTATTCGGCCATGACCTGACCGAAAATCCCCACCGCACGGGTCAGGCGATAATCGCGGCGCAAGCCGTCGGCGAGCAGCGGCGTGATACCGGCCCAGGTCGATTGCAGCCATTGCGGTTGATGGCCCTGGCGCAGCAGGGTCGCCAGCAGGTCCGGCTGGCCCAGCCAGACCGGGCAATCGGCGGCCTGACGCGCCAGTTCGGCGGAGTCGCCGCTGGTCAGGACTTCAAGCTCGGGCAGTGCCTGACGCAGCAGTCGGGCGTATATCGCGTGGTCGTGTTCGGCAATCAGAACGCGCATCTTCAAACCTTTCGCAAACCGTGCAGACGGCCGCCGGGATCGGGCCGGCCATCGCGGTAAAAACAGTTCCAGGGTTAACCGAGGCCCAGGACAGGGCCTCGCGGGTCAGACCGGGTCGTTGCGTCGCAGCAACTCTTCGGGCAAGTGCTCGATGTACTCGTCCTCGGCCGGTGGCATTTGCAGGTGATAGCCCTGCTTGTCGAGGTTTTCCAGGACCACGGTGATGTCTTCGCTGGCCAGCTTGCGCTCGGGCGACAACACCAGATCGAAGGAATGCTTCGCTTTGCCGAAAGCCGTCATCAGCGCTTCCGGCACGCGCTCGAGCGCATCGCTCTTGAGCACATAGAGATACATGCCGCTGCGCTTGGAGCTTTGGTAGATGGAGCAAATACGTTTCAAGGCTGTTCTCCGGCGGTGGACAGGCTGTCGAGCAGCTTCTGACCGAGCAATTCGCGGCGCCAGCCACGCAGCGAATCGGGCAATTGGTAAGGCCCCTCGGGGAAGCCGCTTTTGACCAGGGCTTCGAGGGTTTTCTTGCGCAGCATCAATTCCGGGGCGATCCCGAGGCGTTCGGCCTCGGCCTGACCCAGCGCGCGCAGTTGCTTGATCAACGCAGCAGCTTCGATCGGCAACGGCTCCGGCACTGCCGGTGGCCATTGATCAGGGCCCACACTGCCAGAGCGCTTGATCAGATCAAGCAGAAACTGGCCGTCCTGACGCACGGTACGCGGGTGCATGTCTTCGATCTTGCCCAGCGCCGCGAGGTTATCCGGCTGCGTGCGGGCCAAGGGCCACAGCGAGTGTTCACGAACAATGCGGTTACGCGGCAAGTCACGGGCGCGGGCTTCTTTTTCGCGCCAGGCGCACAGCTCACGCAGCACGGCCAGTTGCGCGCGGGACAGCTTCCACGCCAGTTTCGCCTCGCGATAGACCTCGTAAGGATCGGTTTCGCGGCGCAGGTTGGCGACCAGTTCGGCGCCATCTTCCAGTACCCAGGCGAACTTGTCGTCGGACAGCTTGGGCCGCAACTCGACGAACACCTCGGCCAGATGCACGGCGTCTTCGGCGGCATAGCTGATCTGGGTTTCGGACAACGGACGCTGCAACCAGTCGGAGCGGGTTTCACCCTTGGGCAGGTCGATGCCGAGCACTTCCTGCACCAATCGCGAGTAGCCCATGGAAAAACCGAGGTTCAGGTAAGCGGCGGCCAGTTGCGTGTCGAACAGCGGCGCCGGCAGGCTGCCGGTCAGGCGCAACAGCACTTCGAGGTCTTCGCTGCAGGCGTGCAGGACTTTGAGGACCGCCGGGTTTTCCAGCAACGCGGCCAGCGGTTGCCAGGCGTTGATGGTCAGCGGATCGATCAGGTAGGCGCGTTTGCCGTCGCCGATCTGCAACAGGCCGGCAATCGGGTAGAAGGTGTCGACCCGCATGAATTCGGTGTCGAGGGCAACGAACGGCAGTTGCTGCCACTCGGCGCAAAACTGCGCGAGGCTTTCGTTGTCGCGAATCCAGTGAATATCGATAGCCACACGGCTCTCCCTTGAAGAATGGCGCGCAGTATATATCGCCACTGGCGATTTACGCGCCTTTGAAGGGCAAGAGCTGTAAGGAAATGTCTTGCCTGCCAGCAAGAATAGTCTGACAGCGGAAACAGAAAGGCCCGTCGCATCAGCGCGACGGGCAGGAAACGCCTCACTGCTTGGCCAGTACGCCGTCGATCACCGCGCCGCGACAGCCGGCAAACATGTCCAGCGCCGGCTGGTACACGCTGCTGCGCACCTCGAGCAGGCCGAGCATGGAGTGGAACAGGTTGTCCTGACTCAGCGGCTTGTCGCGGCTCAGTTGCAGGCAATGCGTATCGACCGAGTAGGCTTTCTGATAGCTGTCGGAGAACCACGCCAGCATCGCTACATGCTTCTGCTGCTCGGGCGCCAGCATGTACGGCGTGCCGTGCAGAAACAGGTTGTATTCGCCCAGCGATTCACCGTGATCCGACAGATAGAGCATGGCGGTGTCGACTTTGTCCTGATTGCTGCGCAGCACATCGATCAGGCTCGCCAGCACATGGTCGGTGTACAACAGCGTGTTGTCGTAACCGTTGACGATACTTTCGCGGCTGCAATTATTCAGCGCGTTACTCTCACAGACCGGGGTGAAGTGTTCGTACTCCTTGGGATAACGCTTGAAGTAATCCGGGCCGTGACTGCCCATCTGGTGCAGAACCAGCACCGTATCTTTATCCAGGTGATCGATAAAGCTCTGCAAACCCTGCAGGAGGATTTCATCGCGGCATTCGCTGTAGGCGCACAACGCCGGGTCCTGCAATTTGCTGACATCCTGCACCGTGACCCGGTCGCAAGTGCCTTTGCAGCCGGACTGGTTATCGCGCCAGATCACATCGATGCCGGCGCGCTTGAGCACATCGAGCAAACCCTCTTCATTCTTCGCCTTGCTGGCGTTGTAATCCTTGCGGCCCATGTTGGAGAACATGCATGGCACCGAGACCGCGGTCTCCGTGCCGCAGGAATGCACATCGGTAAAGGCGATCAGCCCCGCCTCTTTGTCCAGTTGCGGCGTGGTGTCCCGGTCGTAACCGAGAATGCCGAAGTTCTGCGCCCGCGCACTTTCCCCGACCACCAGCACGGTCAGCGATTTGCGGGGCTGGAATTGCAAGTCGGGATTGCGCTGGGCATCTACGCCGATCTTGATGAACGGCTGCTGCGCCGAGACGACTTGCTCTTGCAGGTAGCCGAGGGACGCGCCGATGTAATTGCTCGGCACCAGCATCAGGCGAATTTCATGATGGTTGCGAAACAACGAAGACAACCCCTGATAGTTGGCCAGTGCCACGACACCGATCACCGCCGCAGAGGCGACACTGACAATAACTTTGCTGAACAACTCATGATGCCAGCGCCGATAAGTGACCGGCATTTTCCATAACACCAAACACGGCAAAATACCCAGAAAGACGATATAGGCAAACAACTTCATTGAAAGCAGATCACGCACTTCCGTCGCATTGGTTTCAGCAAAGTTTCGCAACATACCCGCATCGATCATCACGCCGTATTGGCTCATGAAATAAGCCACGCCAGCGCTGATTAAAAACAACAGGGTCAATAACGGTTTGAGCAGGGGGCGGAAAGCGAACAACGTCAGGACAATATTGAACGCGGCGAAGATCATTACGCCGAACGCCAGGCGCAGGGCGCTGCCCTTGCCATCCGCAGCGGTTATCTCGAACAGATGTTGCCAGAGCACCAGGTTGAAACCGAGCAACAAAAAGGCGCTGGCGAACAACGTCACCCATTCCGGGCGCACGGCTTTTAACTTCAACATGATGAGTGACTGTTCCTGAAAGAAGAGCCTCGTCACTTGTGAAAATTTCATTCACCGAGGCATGACAAACTTTAGGCAGCCATGGATCAATTTTTCGTGAAAAAGATGCTAATGATTAGTTGCCTTCGGGCATTGTTCTGGAAGTTTGCGCGTATTTGCGAATGGTTCAGGTTTCATTCAGTTAATTGCCCACCTACGCCCCCTGTAGGAGCGAGCCTGCTCGCGAAAGCGGTGTGTCAGTCAATATTTATTCATCTGATACATCGCTATCGCGAGCAGGCTCACTCCTACAGGGGGATGCGGTGTTATCGAGTTTTCAGGTCTGGCGCGGGATTTTCTGATTTGCCGATCTGCGCGACGCGACGCCTAATCATCAGCTTCCGCAATCGAAGGCCTACTGATGAATCATCACCGCCCCGCCGCTTGGCTGATATTCGCGATCATCCTTGTCGCACTTAATCTGCGCCCATCAATGGCCGCCGTGGGACCGTTGCTGTCGGCGATCCGTGGCGATATCCCGTTGAGCTTCAGCGCTGCCTCCCTGCTGACGATGTTGCCGGTCATGGCCATGGGGCTGGCGATGTTCTTCGGCCTGAGCGTCAGCCAGCGCTTCGGCGCACAGCGCACGGTGCTGCTGTCGTTGCTGATCATCGGGCTGGCGACGCTGTCGCGGTTGTTTATCGATTCGGCTCTTGCGCTGATCCTCAGCGCCATAGTGGCCGGCATCGGCATCGCCATGATTCAAGCGTTGATGCCGGCGCTGATCAAGTCGCGCTTTCCCGACAAAGTAGCGTTATGCATGGGCGTCTACGTGACGTCGATCATGGGCGGCGCGGCGATTGCCGCATCATTGGCGCCACTGGTGATGGTGCAGACCGGTAACTGGCGCGCAGGGCTGGCCGTTTGGGCCGGGCTGGCGGTGCTCGCCTTGCTGGTCTGGTGTCTACAGCACGCGCGTGCCATATCAACAGGGATCAAGCGGGAGTCTGTTATCACCCGCCGTCGCGCCTGGTTGCTGGCGATTTTCTTTGGGCTCGGTACGGCGTCCTACACCTGTGTCCTCGCCTGGCTCGCCCCGTACTACGTGAAAAAGGGCTGGAGCGAACAACACGCCGGGCTGCTGTTGGGTTTTCTCACAGCGATGGAGGTCATTTCCGGCCTGGCGGTGCCTGCGATTGCCAACCGAAGCCGTGATCGACGCGCAATATTGGCGGCTCTGCTGTTACTGATCATCGGCGGTTTCTGCGGGCTGATTCTCGCCCCGGCGCAGCTGGCCCTGCTCTGGCCGTGTCTGTTGGGACTGGGTATTGGCGGTCTGTTTCCGATGAGCCTTATCGTCGCGCTCGATCATTGCGACGACCCGCAGCAGGCCGGTGGCCTCACTGCATTTGTGCAGGGTATCGGTTACCTGATCGCTGGCCTCTCGCCGCTATTGGCAGGGACAATTCGTGATCGGCTGGGCAGTTTTGAAGGCGCGTGGTGGGCGCTGACTGCGGTGATGGTGAGCATGTTGCTGATGGTCGTGCGCTTCAATCCTCGCCATTACACACGTCACTTGCCTTGCCCGGGCTAGAGGCCTCTGGCCATCTTTTCCGCACGAAATAGGCTACGTCGTGTTACTAAAAGTTTCTGTCCCACATGTGTCCGTGAAATGTCCTACGAGGGTTTCTCCTGGCACCATCGTTCCGCTAGGATCGTACGCACACGTTTGCGCGAATTCTGCGCAAGGGGCACAGCGAGACGGAACTCATGCTGAACAGTAATTTGCTTCGCAAGCTCGACATGCAGGATTTGATGGTATTTGTTGCTGTGTATGAGCAGAGCAGTGTCACCGATGTCTCGGAAACCCTGTTTGTCAGTCAGTCCACTGTCAGTTATTGCCTGAAGAAACTGCGCACCAGTTTCGAAGACGAATTGTTCATCAACACCCGCACGGGCATGCGCCCGACTTACAAGGCCTGCAGCATGTACGGCCATGTGCAGAAGATCCTCGAAAGCATCAACCTCTGCCACGCCGGAGCACCGGCCTTCGACCCGAGCCGGCAGGCGGTGACCTTCAACATCTGCGCCCCGGAATATTTCGAGCAGTTGATCCTGCCGCGCCTGTTGAAGCGCTTCGACTTCGACGATTTGCCGGTGATGGTCAACATGCACAAGTTCGAAACCGACGTGCCCGCCGATGAGTTACGCGACGGCTCACTCGACCTGGTGATCAGTTTCGGCCCGCACTTTCACCGCCAGCATGCGGATCTGAAATCACGGATGTTGCTTGAAGATGACCTGGTCTGCGTCTTCGACAAGCGCGCCACGCCATTGGAACCGCGTTTGAGCCTTCAAGCATTTACCGAGCGTCGGCATGTGTTCCCGACGCCGTGGACATCGAGCACCAACATGGTCGACGGCTGGCTGGCGCGCCAGGCGCAGAAACGCCAGATCGTCGCGCGATCGAACAGCTACAGCGCCGCGTTGAAGATGATCACCGGCACTGACTTCATCCTCACCCTGCCCCGGCGCATCCAGCGTTTGCTGACCAACGACGCGGTATTCAAACACTGCGAGGCACCCAACGGTTTGCCGGGCTTCACCCTCGATATGCAGTGGAGCCAGAACGTCGATCAGGACAGCGCCAATGTCTGGCTGCGCGAGCAGGTGATTCAGGTGTGCAGCGAGCTGGAAAGCGCCTGAGCCTCAGATGCCGATCGCGGTCTTGCTGTAGGACTCGCGATCGATGTCGAGCAGTTCGACGCACAGTTGCACTTCGAGCCCGGCCGGCCATTCGCAGAGCTCCTGCAACACCGCCAGCAGGCTTTGCGACAACTGCTTCTTGATTTCTGCCGAGCGCCCGCTGAGCAAGGCCAGCTTCACATGGACGAAGGCACGCTCGCCGAGAGCCGTGCCGACCTTGAAGTGTTCGACCTTGATCGCGCGGCTCTTGATATCGAACTCCGCCCCGAACTGACCGGAACCGACCAGGGTGTTGTTGAGCCTGATCAGGGCAATGTCGGCGTTCAACTGCGTCAGGTTGGCGGTGTATTCCATGTGCAGGTGTGGCATTGCGGATCTCCAGTCGGGGGGTGCGGGGGCGTACGTATAACACATGCGAATCAGCGGACTTTCTGATGGAACTGTCGAGTGGAACGAGGCTGCGAGCTTTTGATCCTTCATTTGAAGATCAAAATCAAAAGATCGCAGCCTCGTTTCACTCGACAGCTCCTACAAGGGATCGTGGTGTTCAGTTGGCCGTTCGCTCATGAATGCTTCCAGTCGCGAACGCAGCCAGCGTTCGGCCGGGTCGCTGTCGACATGACTGAGCCAGACCATCGACAGGTCCAGCGTCGGCGTCTTGAACGGAAACGGTTCCTGGAACAGCGCCCCGGACGCCGCCATCGCCGCTGCGGTATAGTCCGGCAGGCTGGCGATCAGGTCGGTGCCCGCCAGCAGCGCCGGCAGCGCGCTGTACTGCGGCACCGACAACACCACCTGGCGCGTCCGGCCCAGCTCCGCCAGCCATTCATCGGCATAGCCACTGACATTGGCCGTGTGCGACACCAGTACATGCGGGCGAGCGCAATATTCGTCGAGAGTCAGCGGCGTATCAGAGGCGTCGGCGCGCAGGATGCTCGGCTGGATATGTCGCAGCAGTTTGCGTTTGGCGTTGGCCGGCAGGCCACGGGTCTGGCTGATGCCGACGGTGATATCGCCAGCCGCGAGAAGATCGGGAATCCGCCAGTAATCGACATGCTGCACGACGAACACCACGTTCGGTGCTTCCTGGCGCAGAGCGCGCAACAGCGGCGGCAGGAGGCCGAATTCGACGTCATCGGACAGGCCGATGCGAAAGGTCATGGTGCTGGTGGCGGGGTCGAAATCGCGGGTCAGGCTCAGCGCCGCCGACAGCGAGTCGAGTGCCGGTTTGAGATGGCGGTAGATATCTTCGGCACGGGCCGTCGGTTCCATGCGATGACCGACGCGGATGAACAGCGGGTCGTTGAGCATCGTGCGCAAACGGTTGAGCGCCGAGCTGATGGTCGGCTGGCCGAGGAACAGCTTCTCCGCGGCGCGGGTCACGTTGCGTTCGAGCATCAGAGTCTCGAACACCACCATCAGGTTGATGTCGGCCTTGCGAAGTTCATTGCGGTTCATCCATTGCCCCTGCTCCCCGGAATAGCGGCAGTGTAGAAAGGCCTTGGGCATTGCGTCCATAAACGTTTCCGAGACAGCGTTGCAGAAACATCCGCGAACGATTGGAAACAAATCCGCGATAGCCAAAAAAACCCTCTGCGCTAGGCTTGCGTCGATGCGCCACACAGGTTGGCGCGCCTATCGATCGCAGGGAGCGAACCGTATGTATTTCGAAATCTACCGACAAACCCGAGGCACCCCGAGCACCGGCAAAGGCCAATGGCGCTGGCGCCTGCGTGCGCGCAACCACGAGACGGTGGCCAGTGGTGAGTCGTACGTGAACAAGGCCGATTGCCTGCATGTGATCAACCTGATCAAAGCCGTACAGGGCGAGACGCCGATCAAGGAGATTTGAGCCAGGCGACGGTCCTTGTTGTTTCTGGAAAGACGGGCCGTTGGTCGCCATTCAGAACGGTTGCTTGAATACTCATCCGCTATGCTCATCAAAGGTGCATGTGCTGCGATTGTTGCTGCCATGCACCTGACCGTCCATTGATCCCGCAGAGGTTACGCGCGATGAAATCACTTGCCGCAATCTGCCTTGCAATACTGGTCCTGAGCGCCCAGCCCGGCCACGCGGACACCCTCGACGCTTTCGTCGAAGAAGCGGCCCAGCAGAGCCTGTTCCAGAACAACAGCGCACATATCGCGCTGGAAAAGGCCACCCTGCCCGAGGTCAAAGCGTTCGCCAGACAAATGATTGCCGACCATGAGCGTTTCGATAAACAGCTCCGGCAGCTGGGGGAGAGCCAACGCATGGCGGTGCCGACAGAACCTTCAGTAGCCTCGAAAGCCAAGCAACTGCGCCTCGAGTCTCGCGACGATTCCTTCGACCGTATCTACATCGACAGCCAGGCCGAAACCCTCGAGCAAAAACTGATGCTGTTCAAGAAAGAAGCCATGTCGTCGCAAGATCCGCAGCTCAAGGCTTTCGCTCAAGCAGTCTTGCCGGGCATTGAAAAACAGGCGAAAACTGCTCGGGACCTGCAGGAAAAACTCAAACCGTCAGCGGGCGCGCTGAAGTCCGTCAACCCTTGAGCGAACCGCGGAACGATCAAAACTGCAAAAGAATCACACCCACCAATACGGCGATTACCGCAGATACCGCCATCACTTGGGTCGAGGTGAACGCCAGCGCCGCCTCCTTGGAACGGCCGACGAAGCGGCCACGAATCTGATGTAAACCTGGCTGCGCTTCGAACAGGTTGTCCGGGTGCTCGTTGTCCTCAGGTTCACTGGTCTGCTGACCGGTCCAGGCGCTGCGCGCCAGCAAACGATCCAGCAAACCTGGCATGACCGACTGGCCAACGATCGCCTTGATCGTCGACCATCCCAGCCACAACTCTCGCGGCGGGTGTTTGACCACGCTGAAAATCGCTCGCGCTGCCACGTCCGGGTCATGGATCGGCGGCACAGGTTGCGGGCGTCTGGGCAATTTGTTGCGTGCCCAGTCGAACTGCGGCGTGTTGATCGCCGGCAGTTGCACCATGCACACGCGGATACCGCTGCGCTCATGTAGTAACTCGCAGCGCAACGCGTCGGTAAAACCGCGCACGGCGAATTTTGCCCCGCAGTAAGCGGCCTGCAACGGAATGGCGCGATATGCCAGCGCCGAGCCGACCTGAATGATCAGCCCCTTGTTGCGCGGGCGCATCAACGACAGCGCTGCCAACGTGCCGTGGACGGTGCCGAGATAGGTCACCTGGGTGACGCGCTCAATCTCGGCGGCGGACAATTGCTCTATCGGCGAGAGCACTGTGACCATCGCCGCATTGATCCAGACCGTCAAAGGCCCGAGCCTGGCTTCCATTTGCTGCGCGGCCTCCTGCACGGCAAGCGCATCGGCAACGTCGACGCTGACGGCAGCCACCTCGACCCCATACATTTCCAGTTCCTGTTGCGTAGCGGCCAATCCTGCGGGATCGCGCGCCAGCAAGCCGATGCTATACCCGCCAGCGGCAAACCGATGCGCCACCGCGCGCCCGACGCCAGCACTGGCGCCGCTTATCACCACCAAAGGTTGCTCCTGCATGAACCGTCCTCGTTGACGCTCAGTCAATCGGCCCGATATTGATCATCAGGTCGTCACCCAGCCCTTGCACCTTGGCCAGCACATCCACCGGCGTTTCGCTGGAAAAATGCACGACATAGCCCATGCCGCTGCCGTCCTCTTCGATCGCGCTGACCCACAGCTCGACCTCGTCGGCGTCCAGCCCCAGCGCCTGGCCAAACTGACGGTTGCGGTGATCGGAATCGGTTTCGTCCATCGGGTAATCGCTCATGACCAACATCTCCTCGGGGATCAGTCCCCTCACTGGTTGCTCAATGGGGTCTTAAGGATGGACGCCTGCCGCGCGACGACAGTTCGTTTTTTTAATCGAGCATCGAGCGCAGCTTGCGCAACAGGTCCACCGGCGCGTAGGGCTTGGCGATCAATTCGAATTCATTGTCAGTCAGCTCATCCGGCGTCGACTCGTCCGCGCAGTACCCGGTCGTGAGCAGGATTTTAATGGCCGGATAGCGTTGGCTGACTTCCCGCGCCAGTGCCAGCCCGTTCATCTCGCCGGGCATGACCAGATCGGTGAATACCAGGTCGTATTCGCTACTCTGCAGCACGACCAGTGCCTCGCTCGCATCTGCAACGAGGTCAGTGTGATAACCCTGTTCGGACAATACAAAGCGCGCCAGTTCAGCGACTTCGGCGCGGTCCTCGACGATCAGGATGCGCTCGGTGCCCTTGAGGTTTTCCTCGGTTACAGGCGAGCCGGTTGCCGACAGCTGACTGTCATCTGCGGGGAAGAACAGGCGCACCGTAGTGCCGAGTCCCGGCGTCGATTCGATTTTGACCACGCCGCCGGATTGCTTGACGAAGCCGTAGACCATCGAAAGCCCGAGACCGGCACCGTTGCCTTCTTCTTTGGTGGTGAAAAAAGGCTCCATCACTTTGTCGAGATCGTCGGCGGCTATACCCACACCGTTATCGGCAACCGCGATGCAGACGTAACGCCCCGCCGCCAGTCCGGCCTGATGCGGATCCGTCGGATCCGGTACATCGACGTTGCGGGTCTGCACGGTGATCACAGGTTGCTGCTGGTCAACCAGCGCATCGCAGGCGTTGGAGAGCAAATGGTTCAGCGCCATCTCTGCCTGCGCCGGGTCGAGGCGGCAATTCCACAAATCCTCGGCCAACTCGAATTGCGGCTCCGGATCGCAGGATTCCGGCGCCGGCAGCGTTGACCGCTCGAGCAAGGCATTGAGATTGATCACCCGGCCCTCAAGCCGTTGCCGCCGGGAAAACGCCAGCAGATGCTGAGTCAGCAGACGGGCTTTTTCCGCCGCCGCACGGGCGTGACCAGCGCCGACCACGATGCGCTGCGGGTCGATGCTAGGGCGTTTAGCGGTGTGCTGGATCAGCTCGATGTAGCCGATCATCACTTGCAGCAGGTTGTTGAAATCGTGGGCGATGCCACCGGTCAACTGCCCCAGTGCTTCCATGTTCTCGCTGTAACGCAAACCGTCCTCGGCGTCACGGCGTCGGCTGACGTCCATTTGCGAGGCGAAGAAATACACCAGTTGCCCGCGCTCGTTGAATAACGGCGCGATAAACAGCTCGTTCCAGAACGATGAACCGTCCTTGCGATAGTTGAGCACTTCCACGCAGGTTTCGTGGTGATGTTTCAACGCTTGTTTGACCTGTTGCAACACGGCGCGATCGGTCTGCTCGCCCTGCAGAAATCGGCAGTTGCGCCCGAGCACCTCTTCCCGCTCGTAGCCACTGAGTTCAAGAAAGGCATTGTTGGCAAAAATAATGGGATCATCGGCCTGCGCAGGATCGGTGACGATCATGGCCATGCGGCTGACCTGCACCGCCGCGAAGAACACATCTTTGCGCTCTTGCGAAAGGACCGCCACATCGGCTCGGTCGACGATCGGCCTGGAATTTCTAGGCAAGTTGACCTCCGCTGAGTTACTTCCGTTTCGCTGAGACCACCATCACCGGTCGGAGTGCCGCGATCGAACGCCGGCAGCACAGGTGTCCGATGAGTTGCCGCAGACTGTCGAGGGATCCGAAGCGTGTCGCTGATTGTCGAAAGCACACCGAGCACTGCACGCGGTTATCGCGTTCGGCAGCCTGCATAGTCAAATCCGAACCGCCAGGGAGAACCACCGTGGATTTGTTGTTTCTGGGCACGTCAGCCGGCGTGCCGACCCGCCAGCGCAATGTCAGCGCCACGGCATTGATCGCGTCTGCGGGCAAGGGCTGGTACCTGATCGATTGCGGTGAAGGCACCCAGCATCAGGTTTTGCGCACACCGCTGTCGCTGAGCGAGCTGCGGGGGATTTTCATCACTCACGTGCACGCCGATCACTGCCTCGGCCTGCCGGGGTTGCTGGCGAGCACGGGCATGTCGGGGCGCACGCGGCCGCTGGATATTGTGCTGCCGACAGCGCTGCATCCGTGGCTGAAAATGAGCCTTGAGGTGACGCAATCGCACCTGCCCTTTGAGATCAACCTGCACGCCGTGGAAACGCTCACAGAGTGGCGCAACGTCAACGTTCAAGTGCAGACCGTCGAGCTGTCCCACCGTGTGCCGTGTCATGGTTATGTATTTACCGAGTCAGATCCGGAGCCGCGTCTGGACGTGCAGCGCCTCGAGGCCGAAGGCATAGAGCGCGGCCCGCTCTGGGGTCAGCTGGCCCATGGTCAGGACGTAGAGCACAACGGTCAGTTGTTGCATGCGCGGGATTACTTGCTCAGCTCACGACCTGATCGGCGCATCATTGTCTGCGGCGATAACGATCGCCCGGCACTGCTGGCCGAAGTGGCGCAATCGGCAGATGTGCTGGTGCATGAAGCGACATTCGTGCAAGCAGCGATCGACCGCGCTCGCGCCAGTTACGGCCACAGCAGCGCCGCCGCTGTCGCCGGTTTTGCCGAGTCCGCCGGCGTACGCAACCTGGTGCTGACGCATTTCAGCGCCCGCTATCAGGCCAATCCGGCTGTGAGTCCGTCGATCGAAGATGTGCGTAGTGAAGCGGCGTCGCTGTATCACGGCCAGCTGATTCTGGCGCGTGACCTGCAGCGTTATCACCTGGATCGGTCGGGGCATTTGCAGCCGGTGGCGACTGAGCGCAAACCGCTGCAGGTCGCGCCATAATCCGCTACCGCGTCCGCCCGGCTGACAGGCGGACGCTGGCACGCGGGCTTACTTCTTGGCTTCCTTGTCCGGATCCGCCGAGCGTTCGAGAAACGCTTCGGTCAGTTGCGGCAGATGCTTGAGCAGCCATTCGGACATGGCCACTTCCTGCGGCAGAATCTTTTCGCAGGCCTTCTGTGTCTGCTTGTCCCCCGCCGCTTTCGCCGCTGCAATAAGCACGGTGTAACTGGCGATTTCCATGTTTTCGAATACATAACCGGCCATGGCGCCCTTGATCACCTCGTCGCTCATCAAGGAGCCGCCGACGGCCTGACCGAACGCCATCAGCTTGCCGCCCAGGTCTTTGATCGTCGACGAATCACCGCCCAGGCGTTGCAGGCATTCGTCGATGAGTTTCTGCTGGCCGAGGGTTTCTTCGATGTGCTGATCAATGCGCGCCTTGAGCTTCGGGTAATGCTCCAGACGCTTGGACTGCGCCTTGAGCATCTGCTCGGCCTGTTGCTCCATGGCGTGGGCGTCACGCAGCCAGTCGAGCAGATTTTCCTGTGGAGTAGCCATTGTCGAGTCCTCTTCTTGATGATTTCCCAATGATCAACCGGGGCGCGCCGTGAAATGTCAGGCGCGCCCCACGTGCCTTACAGCCCTGGTTTGGCCTGCGCGCCAGAGCCCAGGTCCGCTCCAGTGACCGGCTCGCTGTTGGGGTCGGACATGGTGCGCATCTTCATGTTTTCCAACAGCGCTTCGTCGGCGCTGTCCAGTTGCACGGTGGCCAGACCATCGCCGCCGTCGACTGCTGGCGTCGGGTCTTCGACAAACTCCCAATCGTCGCCCTGGTTCCACGGACCGCGCATGCTTTCGGTGCCTTGCGACATGTTGAAGTACACGTTGGTGAACTCCGGCATGCCCGGCAGCTTGCCTTGCGGGAAGTTGGGCTGGATCGAGTGCAGGGCTTTTTCGAAAGACAACTGGTGGGCAATCTCGCGGGTCATCAGGAAGCCCAATGCTTCTTTTACGCCGGGATCATCGGTCACGTTCATCAAACGCTCATAGACGATCTTCGCCCGAGCTTCGGCGGCGATGTTGGAGCGCATGTCGGCGGTGGGCTCGCCGATGGTATCGACGTACGCCGCCGTCCATGGCACGCCGGCCGAGTTGGTCAGCGGCGAACCGGCACCGTAGAGCAGGCTGGTGATGTGCGAGTCATTGCCGTTGCCATTGAGCGAACGATACAGCTCGCCCTCCTGCTCGACGCCTTCGGCCATCCGGCCTTTTGCGCCTTTGTTGAGCATGACGATGATCGAGCCAATGATCTCCAGGTGACTGAGTTCTTCAGTGGCGATGTCCATCAGCAAGTCTTTGCGTCCCGGATCTTCCTCGGCCAGGGCTTGAGTGAAATAGCGCGAAGCCGCCGCCAGTTCACCTTGTGCGCCGCCAAATTGCTCGAGCAACAGATTGGCCAGCCCCGGATTGGGCTCGGCAACACGAACGGTGTATTGAAGTCGCTTGTTATGTAGAAACATGACAAATCTCCTCAGTCGGATAAGCGTGGCAAGTCGTCGGGTGAAAGCCTGCCTACCCTTTTGTGAAGCATTGTCTTTGCGGAAATTTCAAAAAAATTGCGGTAACAGGACAAATGGTTTGAACCGTATGGGCAAGTGAAACGGCGGCTTGCCGCTGGTACGACTCGCACTTGGTTAAATGGAACCAATGACAAAAGATCGGGTTGTCCGCCCGCGAGTTCGAGCTGGCCGGGCCTGCCTGGGTCAACGCAGCAAATGCACCAGCAACCCGATCAGCGCACAGCCCAGCAGCACCTGAATCACCCCGCGCTTGAAGCGAAACAGCGCAATGGCCGCGGCAATGGCAATCAATGCCGACGGCCAGTCCAGGCTGCCGCTGAAGCCCTGCGGCCAGAGCAGGTGGTAGCCGAAGAAACACGCCAGATTGAGAATCACGCCAACCACCGCGGCGGTGATCGCGGTCAGCGGTGCAGTGAATTTGAGTTCATCGTGGGTCGACTCCACCAGCGGGCCGCCGGCGAGGATGAACAGAAATGAGGGCAGAAAGGTGAACCACGTCACCAGCGCAGCGGCGACCGCGCCGGCGAGAAACACCTGATCGGCGCCAAACACCTGCGACACATAAGCCCCGACAAACCCGACAAACGCCACTACCATGATCAGCGGTCCGGGGGTGGTTTCGCCCAGCGCCAGGCCGTCGATCATCTGCGTCGGCGTCAGCCAGCCGTAGTGACCGACGGCGCCCTGATAGACATAGGGCAGCACCGCATACGCCCCGCCAAAGGTAAGCAGCGCAGCTTTGGTGAAGAACCAGCTCATCTGCGTCAGCGTGCCATGCCAGCCAAACAGCGCAGTCAACACGCCCATCGGCAATGCCCATAGCGCGGCGCCGATCACGGCGAGCATCGCCAGTTTCGTCCAACTGAAGCGGGCATGTGCTGGCGATGGCGTGTCGTCATCGATCAATGCCGGGCCGAAAGACTTGTTCGCCGCGCTATGCCCGCCGACCCTGAACTTCTCAGGCGCCAGTCGACCGCCGAAGTAGCCGATCACCGCCGCGCCCAGCACGATCAGCGGGAACGGCACATTGAGCACAAAAATCGCGGTAAACGACGCCGCCGCAATCGCCCACAGCCAATTGTTCTTCAGCGCCCGCGAACCGATGCGATGCGCCGCCTGCACAACAATGGCCGTTACCGCAGGCTTGATCCCATAAAACAAACCGGCCACCACCGGTACTTCACCGAAAGCGATGTACAGCCAAGAGAGGAAAATAAGGATGAACAGCGACGGCAACACAAACAACGCACCGGCCACAATCCCGCCCCAACTTCGATGCATCAACCAGCCAATGTAGGTCGCCAGCTGCTGCGCCTTCGGCCCGGGCAGCAACATGCAATAGTTCAACGCGTGCAGAAAACGCCGCTCGGAAATCCAGCGCCGCCGCTCGACCAACTCCTGGTGCATGATCGAAATCTGCCCGGCCGGCCCGCCGAAACTGATAAACCCCAGCTTCAACCAGAACCAGAACGCCTCGCGCAAACTCACGGCCTGCGGCTTCACCTCGCCACCACCCGCCAACGGCTGAACTTCACTCATCGAGCTGTCCTTTAGTGCAGTCGGCAGGTTGTACCCGAAAAGCGCAACGAACAAAACGCCAGAAACGAAAAAGCCCCCGTAATCAGCAATGATTACGGGGGCTTTGTCTTGTTCAATAATGGCGGAGAGATAGGGATTCGAACCCTAGGTACCGGTGAAGGTACAACGGATTTCGAATCCGTCCCATTCGGCCACTCTGGCATCTCTCCAACGGCGCGCATCATAACAACACTTTCGTTGGTTGCGAACCCCCCAAACGAAATTTTTTCCGTGCTATCAGATGCTTGCGTCGATTAAAGCGGTACGCCCAGACGAGCGGCGACTTCTTCGTAGGCTTCGATGACGTCACCGAGGCCCTGGCGGAAGCGGTCCTTGTCCATCTTCTTCTTGGTGTCCTTGTCCCACAGACGGCAGCCGTCCGGGCTGAACTCGTCGCCGAGGACGATGGAGCCGTCGCTGAACACGCCGAATTCAAGCTTGAAGTCGACCAGCAGCAGGCCGGCGTCGTCGAACAGTTTGCTCAGGACTTCGTTGACCTTGAGCGACAGTTCCTTCATGCGCGCCAGTTGCTCGGCGGTGCCCCAACCGAACGCCACGACGTGGGATTCGTTGATGAACGGGTCGCCTTTGGCGTCGTCCTTGAGGAACAGTTCGAAGGTGTACGGGTTGAGCTTCATGCCCTCCTCGACGCCCAGACGCTTGACCAGGCTGCCGGCAGCGTAGTTACGCACGACGCATTCGACCGGGATCATGTCGAGCTTCTTCACCAGGCATTCGTTGTCGCCCAGCAGTTTGTCGAACTGGGTCGGTACGCCGGCCGCTTCGAGCTTCTGCATGATGAAGGCGTTGAACTTGTTGTTCACCATACCTTTGCGATCAAGCTGTTCGATGCGCTTGCCGTCGAACGCCGAAGTGTCGTTGCGAAACAGCAGGATCAAGCGGTCAGCGTCGTCGGTCTTGTAAACCGATTTGGCTTTGCCGCGGTAGAGTTCTTCACGTTTTTCCATGATGGGCTCCGCTTGCTAAGTAGGTGGGCTAGGCGATGTGGCGCCAGTCGAGCCCTGAATCTTGATCGGCCAGTTGCAGCCAGTCCGGGTCGCACCCGAGGGTGTCGACAAAACATTGCCGGGCCAGCTGCGGCAGGTTGTTCTTGCTGCTCAGATGGGCCAGGACCAGGTGTTGCAAGCCCTGCCAGCCCAACTCGGCCACCAGGAATGCCGCCTGATGGTTGTTCAGATGTCCGCGTTCGCCGCCCACCCGCTGCTTGAGAAAGTACGGGTAGTGACCACGGGCGAGCATGTCGCGGCAATGGTTCGACTCGATCATCAATGCATCGAGGTCCCGGTAGCCATCCAGCACCCGCTCACAAAACGATCCCAGGTCGGTCAGCAGGCCGAAGCGCCGCTGTTCCTGATCGCTGAAGACGTACTGGGTCGGCTCCTGCGCGTCATGGGCCACGGCAATGACCCCGACGTTCAGTGCGCCGATCTGCATCTGCTCGCCGCCGGCCAGAAAGCCTGCCGGTTCAAGCGGTTTGCGCATCCCGCGCAGCGTGCCGCGACTGAGGTACACCGGCAGATTGTAGCGCCGAGACAGCAAACCCACGCCATGCACGTGGTCGGCATGTTCGTGGGTCACGAGTATCGCGCTCAGTTGCGCCGGGTGCACACCCAGGCGCAACAGACGTCTTTCGGTTTCCCGCAGGGAAAAACCACAATCCACCAGCACGTACGTATCGGCACTGGCGATCAGCGTGCCGTTCCCTTGGCTACCGCTGCCGAGAACGGCAAAACGCATATCGGATCAGCCCAGGTTGTCCTGAATCACGCTCAGCACTTTACGCGCGACATCGGCCGGCGCGACGGTGTTGATGTTCTTTTCGACGGTGACCTGGATGTTCTCGCCCACCTTGCTCAGGCGAACCTGATAACGCTCGGCGCGGGCTTCGACTTCTTCCTTGCTCGGCGCGCTGCCGAACAGGCCGCTGAAGAAGCCAGGCTTGTCGTCTTTGTTCTCGGCTTTTTCGGCCAGGTTGATGTAGTACAGGCCCAGGCTGCGGTTGATGTCTTCAACGCGCCATTCGCCCTGTTCCAGCGCACGGCCGACGCTCGACCAGGCGCGGTCCAGATCGGTACCGACGTTCAACACCGGATTGCCGCTGCCGTCTTCGCTGAGGCTGACGCGGCTCGGCGCATCGAAATCACGCGAGGCCAGCATCGACACCGAACCACCCTTCTCGGAGGTGCGGCTCATGCTCGCGAGCATGTCGTCGACCAGCGCAGCGTCCAGGCCAGTGTTGACCGAACGGTTGGTGAAAGCCACGTCGGCCGTGCTGCCGGCAGGACGCTCGGCGCTGACCACGTAGATTTCACTGGTGTTGCGCTGCACGCCCGGCTCGATGCGCACGCGCACGCGGGTTTCGCTGTCGCTGGCGATACCGGCCGCGCTCAGGCGCTTGGCCATCGAAGCGGACAGTTCGTCGGAGTGCTGCCAGGTGGTAGTGAACTCACCAGTTTGCGGACGCTGTTCATCCAGACGGAAACCGTTGTCCTGGAAGAACTGCAGCGCCACTGGCCATACTTCGGCCGGTGGATGCTGAGCCACGACCCAGCGCGAATCACCGCTTTTCTGCAGCGAGTAATCGGTGGCATCGGCAACCGCCGAAAGCGGCTGAGGGCGCGGAACCACGTATTCGCCCGTCGCGGTGTCGTCGGCCACGTTGCGCGGGATCGGCAACAGCGGATCGAGACGCTTGGCAGTGCTCACATCCGGTGGCAATTGCATCGGTGCAGTCTGTTGCGCTTGCAGGTAATCGCTTCCACGGTCGCGGAAATAACCTTCCGGCCCCCAGACCCATCCGCAGCCACTGGTGCTGGAGATAATCAAGGCAAGTGCGGAAAGTCCGGCCATTCGCTTCATGCGTTGTACTTCCTCAATTAAACCAGGACGCTGCACTGGCGCAGGGCCGAGCGCAGCGTTTCATGACAAGGAGTGCTCAGCCAGGTCAGTGGCAGGCGGATGCCTTCGTGCATCAGGCCCATTTCGACCAAAGCCCACTTCACCGGAATCGGGTTGGCTTCGATGAACAGGTCCTTGTGCAGCGGCATCAGTTTTTCGTTGATTGCGCGTGCGGTGTCGGCGTCGCCTTTCAGCGCGGCCTCGCACAGGTCAGCCATTTCGCGCGGGGCGACGTTGGCGGTGACCGAGATGTTGCCCTTACCGCCGAGCAGGATCAGCTCGACTGCGGTCGGATCATCGCCAGACAACACGATGAAATCCTTGCTCACGCCATCGATGATCGCCTTGGCGCGTTTCAGATCGCCGGTGGCTTCCTTGATGCCGATGATGTTCGGCACGCTGGACAGGCGAATCACGGTCTCGGCCTGCATGTCGCAGGAGGTGCGGCCGGGAACGTTGTAGAGAATCTGCGGAATGTCGACCGCTTCAGCGATGTGCTTGAAGTGCTGGTACAGACCTTCCTGGGTCGGCTTGTTGTAATAAGGAACCACCAGCAGGCAGGCATCGGCGCCGGCGGCCTTGGCGTTGCGGGTCAGTTCGACGGCTTCGCGGGTCGAGTTGGCGCCGGTGCCGGCGATGACCGGAATGCGCCCGGCAACATGTTTGACCACGGCTTTGATGACGGCGATGTGCTCTTCTACATCAAGGGTGGCCGACTCGCCGGTAGTCCCGACGGCGACGATGGCATGGGTGCCGTTCTTGAGGTGGAAGTCCACGAGTTTGCTGAGGCTGTCCCAGTCAAGACGCCCTTGTGCATCCATGGGAGTGACCAGTGCCACCATACTGCCCGCAATCATGAAACCGCTCCTGCCGGAAAAAGAGAGCGGTAATGGTACTGGCGCCAAGATGCTTGCACAAGCGAAGTACTGCGCCGCCGCCATTCCCCTTGGCGCCGCTTTTCGCTACCCTTCAGACTTTGATCGGTACAGATCAGCTTGTACGCCGGGTTTCAGCCTCCCTTTTCGGCCTCCCAGGCCCCGTTCCAGCGTCGCATCGACGCGCTCCCGCACAGTGGAGCGAGCCGCGAGCGCAGGCCGGGTCTCTTTATATGGACCGCCAGAACAGGCACTCCCGACCAGCAACGCCCGTCAACCTACCGACCGCTCATCGCTTTAGGAATGCTGCATGTCCACCCCCACAGTTCGCGAACAATTCCTTGTCATCAGTGCCCTCGGCGCCAACCCCATGGAGCTGACCAACGTCCTGTGCCGCGCCAGCCATGAAAACCGCTGCGCCGTCGTCACCTCCCGCCTGACCCGCCACGGCGAGTGCAGCGCCCTGGTGCTGGAAGTTTCCGGTAGCTGGGACGCCCTGGCGCGCCTCGAAGGCAGCCTGCCGCTGCTGGCCAAGCGTCATGCGTTCACCGTCAACGTGGTGCGCAGCGCGGCGCTGGAAAATCGTCCGCAGGCCCTGCCTTACGTGGCCTACGTCAGCTCGGCCTATCGCCCGGACATCATCAATGAGCTGTGCCAGTTCTTCATGGACCACAACGTCGAACTGGAAAACCTCACCTGCGACACCTACCAGGCGCCCCAGACCGGCGGCACCATGCTCAACGCCACGTTCACCGTGACCCTGCCGGCCGGCACCCAGATCAGTTGGCTGCGCGATCAGTTCCTCGACTTCGCCGACGCAATGAACCTGGATGCCCTGATCGAGCCCTGGCGCCCACAAAACCCAATGTAAGGAAGCTTTCATGGCCGTTGTCATCGACCAACCGGTTGCGGATTTCACCGCGCCTGCGACCAGCGGGCAGACCGTCAGCCTGTCCGAACTCAAGGGCAAGCAAGTGGTGATCTACTTCTACCCGAAAGACAGCACCCCGGGCTGCACCACTCAGGGTCAGGGCTTTCGTGATCAACATGCGGCTTTCAAGGCTGCCAACACCGAAGTCTTCGGCATTTCCCGCGATAGCTTGAAGTCGCACGAAAACTTCAAAGGCAAACAGCAATTCCCCTTCGAGCTGATCAGCGACAAGGACGAGGCGGTTTGCCAGTTGTTCGACGTGATCAAGCTGAAGAAGCTGTATGGCAAGGAATACCTGGGCGTTGATCGCAGCACATTCCTGATTGATAAGGACGGCGTGCTGCGTCAGGAATGGCGTGGTGTGAAAGTGCCGGGGCATGTTGATGCCGTGCTGGCGGCAGCTGAAGCTCTGAATAAAGCCTGATGTTTCTGTTGCGTCTTTGAAGACGCCTTCGCGAGCAAGCTCGCTCCCACAGTTGGAATGCCATCAACTGTGGGGGCGAGCCCGCTCGCAAATAGCCTCTCTGCAAAATCCGGATCAACCGCTAAAGCAACGGCGCCACCACCGGTTCCTTGCGCGGCCATGCATCCAGCACAGCCTTGAACAGCGTCGCCAGCGGGATCGCAAAGAACACACCCCAGAATCCCCACAACCCGCCAAACAACAACACCGCACAGATAATCGCCACCGGATGCAGGTTGACCGCTTCCGAGAACAACAGCGGCACCAGCACGTTGCCGTCCAGCGTCTGAATGATTCCGTAGACCGCCATCAGATAAATGAACTGATCGCTCCAGCCCCACTGGAACAGCGCAATCAGCAGCACCGGCACGGTCACCACTACGGCGCCGACATACGGCACCACCACCGACAAGCCGACCAGCAACGCCAGCAGTGCCGCATAGTTCAGACCCAGGGCGATAAAAGCGATGTAGGTCACGCCGCCGCAAATCACGATCTCGATGCCTTTACCACGGATGTAATTGGCGATCTGCCGGTTCATTTCCTGCGCTACGCGGGTGATCAACGCGCGCTCGCGGGGCAGATAGCCGCGCACCCACTCGCCGATCATCGCCCGATCCTTCAGGAAGAAAAACACCAGAATCGGCACCAGCACCAGGTAGATCATGATGTTCACCAGCAGCGGCAAACTCGACAGCGAGAACGTCAGCGCCCACTGGCCGAACTTGCCGATCTCGCCCCGCGCCGCTTCGATCGCTTGCAAGACTTGCTCATCGGACACCAGATGCGGATAGCGCTCCGGCAATAGAAGCAGCAACGACTGCCACTTGGCGAGCATGCCTGGCAGTTCGTTGAACAGCGTGATCAACTGGTGCCACAACAGCGGCAGAACCACGACGATAAACAGCATCAGCGCGCCCATGAACAGCGCGAACACCAGCCCCACCGCCACGCCGCCGGGCACGCGCAGCCGCTCGAGTGTCACCACCAGGCCCTGCATCAGATACGCCAGCACCATGCCGGCGAGCACCGGGGCGAGCATGCCGCCAAGGGTGAGCACGGCTGTGAAGGCGAGAACCAGCAGCACCGCCAGCACCACGGCTTCTTCATCGGAGAAGTAGCGCTGAATCCAGTCGCGTAACACTTTGAACATCAATAATCCCTTCGATTGTTAACGCGGTCGCTTCAGGCTTTCTTCAACCAGTAACGGTAGATCCCGGCCTCGTCCTCTTCACGCAGCAGCGCATGACCCGCCAGTTTGGCAAAGGTACGGAAGTCGCGCTGCGAACCGGCGTCCGTGGCGATCACCTTGAGCACGGCACCACTTGGCAGTTTATTGAGTTCCATTTTTGCCTTGAGCAACGGCAACGGACAGTTCAGGCCACTGGCGTCCAGTTCCACGTCATGGGCTACAGCGTCAGTCATTGCGTCACTCCGTTCGGGTTATCGAGCTGCCTAGAATATCTGGTCGCGGCTTCGGTGTCCGGCTACAGTAAGGTCTTTGTCCTTCAAGGCTTTGTGCATGACTTTTCTGCGCCCTACCCTGCTGACGCTCGCTTGCCTGCTCGCCTCACCAGGCTTTGCCGACGATCTGCCGTCACTTGGCGACGCCAGTTCTGCCATCGTCTCGCCGCAACAGGAATACCAGCTCGGCCGCGCCTGGCTGGCCATGCTGCGCAGTCAGGTTTCCCAGCTCAACGATCCACAGCTTAAGGATTACGTTGAATCCAGCGTGTACAAGCTCGTCGAGACCAGCCAGGTCTCCGACCGACGCCTGGAATTCATCCTGATCAACAGCCCGCAACTCAACGCCTTCGCAGCGCCGGGCGGCGTGGTCGGGGTCAACGGCGGCCTGTTCCTCAACGCCCAGACCGAAGGTGAATACGCCTCGGTGCTCGCTCACGAATTGGCGCACTTGTCGCAACGCCACTTCGCTCGCGGCGTCGAAGCCTCACAAAGAATGCAGGTGCCGATGATGGCCGCGTTGCTGGCGGGTATCGTCATCGCGGCGGCAGGCGGCGGTGATGCCGGTATAGCCACCATCGCCGGCACCCAGGCTGCGGCGTTGCAGGAACAACGGCGCTTCTCACGGCAGAACGAACAGGAGGCCGACCGTATCGGCATCCTCAATCTGGAAAAGGCCGGGTACGACCCGCGCTCGATGCCGACCATGTTCGAGCGTCTGATGCGCCAATACCGCTTCGATGCCAAGCCGCCGGAATTCCTCCTGACTCACCCGGTCACTGAATCGCGTATCGCCGACACCCGCAACCGCGCCGAGCAGGCGAAACCGGGCGGCATCGAAGACAGCATGCGCTACCAGTTGATCCGCGCGCGGGTGCAGTTGATCTACGAGGAAACCCCGGGGCTGGGAGCCAAGCGGTTCCGCGCCCTGCTCGATGAGAATCCGAAAAACGATGTCGCCCGTTACGGCCTGGCCATCGCCCAGATCAAGGGTGGCCAACTCAACGAAGCACGGGAGAACCTCAAGCAGTTGTTGACCAAATCGCCGAACGAGATCATCTACAACCTCGCGCAGGTCGATCTGGACATCACCAACAATCGTCTGCCCGATGCGCAGTCGCGAGTCGACCGCATGCTCACGCAATACCCGGGCAACTATCCGCTGAACCAGGTGCGCGTCGATCTGCTGCTGAAACAGAATCGCGCCGCCGATGCCGAGAAGGCGCTCGACAGTCTGCTCAAGTCACGCCCGGATGATCCGGACGTCTGGTATCAGGTTGCCGAAACCCGCGGCCTGTCGGGCAACATCATCGGCCTGCATCAGGCGCGGGCCGAATACTTTGCGCTGGTCGGCGACTATCGGCAGGCCATTCAGCAACTGGACTTCGCCAAGCGCAAGGCCGGCAGCAACTTCCCGCTGTCCTCGCGCATCGATGCCCGCCAGCGTGAACTGATGGAGCAGGAGCGCATGGTCAAGGACATGATGGGCTGAGTCTTCCCGCAAGACATAAAGTGCAGACACAAAAAAACCGCCTCTTACGAGGCGGTTTCTCTTTGCCCTTTTGCGGGCTTATTCAGCCAGTTTGAAGGTGATGAAGCTGGCACGACCCTGACGCAGTACGCGCATCGACACCGACCGGTTCTTCGGCAACGCCTTGGCGATGTCGGTGAACTCCTTCGCCGAGCCAATGGCCTGGTTGTTCAGGTGGGTGATCACGTCACCCGGCTGCAGACCGATCAGGGCCGCAGGACCGTCCTGCACTTCCTTGATTACCACACCACCTTTGAGGTCGTAGGTTTTCTTCTGCTCGGCGGTCAATTCACCGACCGCAACACCGAGGCGGTTGCTGCTGCTTTCAGCGCCGGACTTCGGCAACGCGTTCAGCTCTTTGTCTTCGTCCGGGATCGCGCCGACAGTCAACTCGACGTTCTTGCGCTTGCCTTCACGAATCACTTCCAGATTGGCCTTGGCGCCAGCCTTCAGCGCGCCGACCAGATGCGGCAGATCAGCCGACATGACGATCGGCTGACCGTTCATGCTCAGGATCACGTCGCCAACCTGCAGGCCGCCCTTGGCCGCAGGGCCGTCATCCTGGATCTGCGCAACGAGGGCGCCGGCCGGCTTGTCCAGACCGAACGACTCGGCCAGATCCTTGTTCACTTCCTGAATGACCACGCCCAGCCAGCCGCGGCTGACTTTGCCACCACTCTTGAGCTGGTTGGAAACGTCCATCGCCACGTCGATCGGGATCGCGAACGACACACCCATGAAGCCGCCGGAGCGGGTGTAGATCTGCGAGTTGATGCCTACCACTTCACCGTTCAGGTTGAACAGCGGGCCACCGGAGTTGCCCGGGTTGATCGGCACGTCGGTCTGAATGAATGGCACATAGTTTTCGTTCGGCAGGCTACGGCCGACGGCGCTGACGATGCCTTGGGTCACGGTGTGGTCAAAGCCGAACGGCGAACCGATCGCGACGACCCACTGGCCGGCTTTCAGGTCCTGGGATTTGCCGAGTTTGAGCACCGGCAGATCCTTGCCTTCGATTTTCAGCAATGCCACGTCGGAACGTGGATCGGTGCCGATCAGCTTGGCCTTCATCTCACTGCGGTCAGCCAGACGGACGAGGATTTCGTCGGCATCGGCGATCACGTGGTTGTTGGTGAGAATGTAGCCATCCGGCGAAATGATGAACCCCGAACCCAGCGATTGCGCTTCACGCTGGCGCCCGTCGCCACGTGGCGAGCGCTGTTGAGGTGGCATGCCGCGCTCGAAGAATTCGCGCAACATCGGTGGCAGGCCTTCCAGATCCGGCATCTGCTGATTGACGCGGCGGTCCGGCAGTTTCTGCGTGGTGCTGATGTTCACCACCGCTGGCGAAGCTTGTTCGACCAACTGGGTGAAATCAGGCAGATCGGCCGCTTGCGCAGCAGGGACCGCCTGACCGAGCAACAGCACAGTGGCAAAGATGGAAAGGTAAGACTTCAAACTAGGTATCGACATACAGCTCCCGTTACGACGAGCAGGGTTAAGCGATATGGAGCAAAGGAACACCGGAAACCACAGACCGGCATTTTTGTTCCGGGAACAACAAACAAGGCCAGAGCCGTGAGGCTCTGACCTATAAAAAATTTTCAGGGGTTTTGCAAATGAAAATGCTCAGCAAACATTTCGACGTCTCGACGACGAAGTGGAAATGACTGAAATCAGCTCACTGCTTGCTGGTCGCAGCGCCATCGTTGTTACGCATCGATAGAGCGATTCGTTCGGCAGTACCAATCGGGATTTCGCCCACCACCGTGACCATCATTTCACCTTGCGGCGTGGTCAGGCGACGCGATACCGCGACGGTCGGACCCAGCTGAGTGCGGGTGTCGGTGACGGTTGCACCGTTCAACGGCTCAAGAAACACCGAGAACCGCGCCAGGCCATCGTCGTACATCAGGCTGCTGACCTGGGTCTTGGTCTGCGCATCCTTGTGCGAACTGCTGCTGGTCAGCTCGAAGCCTGGCGGCAGCCAGTCCGAACGCCAGTTCTGCACGGTCTTCGCTGCGGAAGCCTTGTCATTGCCGATAGTGATCGGCTTGCAATCGGCGTCTGCCAGCAATTCTTTGTCAGAAGGGATTTCATCAGTGTCGAGACTGGTGAACTGGAAACGTTCGAGCAACTGACCTTTATCGTTCAACAGCAACGACTTGAGCGGCAGCGCGGTTTTCTTGTCCAGATGCAGTTCGAAACCGTAACGGTGCTGATCACGAGGGGTCAGCGACACGATCACCGCGTCACGGCCGGCAACGCGCGACTTGCCGATAACCGCAAGGTCATACCAGTTCTTCAGCTTTTTGGGATCCAGCGCACGGGCGGCAGCGTTGGGTGAATCACCCAATCCCGCAATCAGGGTGCCGCTGACGCATTGAGTACGGCCATCAATGCGCACGACTTCCTGAGCCGAGCCGTCGAGCTGCAACAGCCGCTCGCGGACCTGACCATTCTGGACACGATGCCAGATGTTGTGCGTGGAAAAACTGCCGTTGCGCTCGTAAACGAAAGTACCGTTGAAGCTTTGCTGCTGCTCGGCCTGGCCCAGACGGGTCAACCAGTCCTGGGCCTCATCAGCGTGGGCTGGAACAACGAACCAGCCACTGAGCAGAAGCGAAAGTAGAGGGATGGCGCGCATGATCCTCCTTAACGGTTTTCCAGGCTTGCAGCACGTGCGTATGGCAGCGCGCTTTCAGTTCCCTTGAGTGCAGCCTGCTGAGCGTGCTGACGCAGATAGCCTGGCAGACGCTGATCATGCCAGCCTGGCTGACCTTGCAAAACGCCATTGGCCATCGGGCCAGTCGCTTCCGAGCTTTCGCTGTAACCAGCCAGAACTGCCGGACCCTTGACCTGTGGAGTGGCCAGAGTTGGTTGATTCGACTGCTGCGCCAATTCGACGCCAGCGATTTCGTCCTGGTTGTACAGGCGAACACCGGCCAGAACAGCCACGGTCACCGAAGCGGCAACAGCGAGGCGACCCAGGTTACGCCATGGGCTGCGGGATACTTTGGCCGGAGCCGTTTCGTCTTCCAGCGCAGCAGACACTGCCGCAGCGATATCCAGACGCGGAAGCAGCAGATCCTTGTGCATGGCTGCCCGAGCGATCTGGTAACGAGCCCAGGTCTCACGGGTATCAACATCATCCAGTGCGCTGAGCACTCGACGCAATTCCAGTTCGTCCGCTTCGTTATCCATCACTGCGGACAGCGATTCCTGCAGGGCTTCACGACTCATGGCGTTCCTCTCTTGGCTGTCGCCGCTGTCTCAGTTTTCCTGCAACAACGGTTGCAGGGCTTTGTCGATGGCCTCCCGAGCGCGGAAAATCCGGGAGCGCACGGTACCCACCGGACACTGCATGACGCTCGCAATGTCCTCGTAACTCAGACCATCGAATTCACGTAAAGTTAAAGCCGTACGCAAATCCTCTGGCAGTTGCTGGATGGTCCGATGGACAGTGCCTTCGATCTCATCCCGCAGCAACGCACGTTCTGGTGATTCGAGATCCTTGAGGCCGTGATCGCCATCGTAGAACTCTGCATCCTCCGAACTTACATCGCTATCCGGCGGCCGACGGCCGCGGGAAACCAGGTAGTTCTTCGCCGTGTTAATGGCAATACGGTACAGCCACGTATAAAACGCACTGTCACCGCGGAAATTTCCAAGTGCCCGATACGCCTTGATAAAGGCTTCCTGAGCAACGTCCTGGGCTTCATGGGTGTCGTGCACAAAACGCACGATCAACCCGAGAATTTTGTGCTGATATTTCAGCACCAGCAGATCGAAAGCTCGCTTGTCGCCACGCTGAACGCGTTCGACCAGCTGCTGATCCTCTTCCTGGGTTAGCATGAACACTCCTCGATAAGCCCGGAGGAGACTTGCATTACTAAACGACCAGACTTGCAAACATAGACTCGGGCTTTTCGCAAAAGTTCTCCCCCTCCAAGCAAGTTTCCTGCGGGCTCTGATTTGGCACGCACGAAAAACGCAGCGCGGGATAAACCGGCTGCGCGAATAATCTTGTTATCGGTTTCGCCGGCAGGAATCCAAACGCAGATTCCGCACTGAAGCCGACACTGTCCCTGGTTTCTGGCACCGTCTATTGATCTTGGGCCTTTGGCAAAAGTTCCAATTATTTATAGCCGGACCCACCTGACATTGCGCAACCGTGGGCGGAAAAGTCTGTTTCAGCGCCGATACAGGTGTCTTTTCCCACACACTGGGAAAAAATCTTCCGACGAAGCACAGCGCTTTTTACCCCGCTGTAGTCTCACAATGCCATCTGGGCCCGGCTATTGTGCCGTCCAACCCCTCTATATACTAGTGGGCTGTGTGGCTGTCTTGACTCGCCGATCCAGCTGTCTTGCGCCAACCCCGATCCGGGTCGCTTTGAGCGGAATCCTGAAATGAGCCAACAGTTCCAACACGATGTTCTGGTGATTGGCAGCGGTGCTGCCGGTTTGAGTCTCGCGCTGACCTTGCCCGGTCATCTGCGCATTGCCGTATTGAGCAAGGGCGACCTCGCCAACGGCTCGACCTTTTGGGCTCAAGGTGGGGTCGCCGCCGTGCTGGACGACACTGACACTGTCGAATCCCACGTCGACGACACCCTTAATGCCGGAGGCGGTTTGTGCCACGAAGATGCCGTGCGCTTCACCGTCGAGCACAGCCGCGAAGCCATTCAATGGCTGATCGACCAGGGCGTGCCGTTTACCCGTGACGAAAAGTCCGGCACAGAGGATGGCGGTTTCGAATTTCACCTGACCCGCGAAGGCGGCCACAGCCATCGGCGGATCATCCACGCGGCCGACGCCACCGGCGCTGCGATCTTCAAGACCTTGTTGGCCCGGGCCAAAGAGCGCGCGAACATCGAATTGCTGGAACAGCGTGTCGCCGTCGATCTGATCACCGAGCGCCGTCTGGGCCTGCAAGGCGAGCGGTGTCTCGGCGCCTACGTGCTGAACCGCGCCACCGGCGAAGTCGATACTTACGGCGCACGCTTCGTGATCCTCGCCTCGGGCGGCGCCGCCAAAGTCTACCTTTATACCAGCAACCCGGACGGCGCCTGCGGTGACGGCATCGCCATGGCCTGGCGCTCCGGCTGCCGGGTGGCCAATCTGGAATTCAACCAGTTCCACCCGACCTGCCTCTATCACCCGCAAGCCAAAAGCTTCCTGATCACCGAAGCCCTGCGTGGCGAAGGTGCGCATTTGAAGCTGCCCAACGGCGAGCGCTTCATGCACCGCTTCGACAAACGCGCCGAGCTGGCGCCGCGTGACATCGTCGCGCGGGCCATCGACCATGAAATGAAGCGCCTGGGCATCGACTGCGTTTATCTCGACATCAGTCACAAGCCCGAATCGTTCGTCAAAAGCCACTTCCCGACTGTTTATGAGCGCTGCCTGGGCTTCGGCATCGACATCACCAGTCAACCGATCCCGGTGGTTCCCGCGGCGCACTATACCTGTGGCGGTGTGATGGTTGATCAGCACGGTCGCACCGACGTGCCCGGGCTCTACGCCATCGGCGAAACCAGCTTCACCGGTCTGCACGGCGCCAACCGCATGGCCAGCAACTCGCTTCTGGAATGCTTCGTCTATGCCCGTTCGGCAGCGACAGACATTCTCGCGCAGCTGGATGATGTTGCGGCGCCGAGCGCCCTGCCCGTCTGGGACGCCAGCCAGGTCACCGACTCGGACGAAGACGTGATCATCGCGCACAACTGGGACGAATTGCGTCGTTTCATGTGGGACTACGTCGGCATCGTGCGCACCAACAAGCGCCTGCAACGGGCACAGCATCGGGTGCGCTTGCTACTGGACGAGATCGACGAGTTCTACAGCAACTATAAAGTCAGCCGTGACCTGATCGAGCTGCGCAATCTGGCGCAGGTGGCCGAGTTGATGATCAGCTCGGCCATGGAACGCAAGGAAAGTCGCGGCCTGCATTACACCCTCGACTACCCGGACCTGCTGCCGGAAGCGCTCGACACTATTCTGGTGCCGCCCACCTACGCCGGCTGAACTTGAGCCGCACTCGCAGGCGTCGGTGCAGATCCGCCGCCTGCGAATCCCGTGGCACGCAGATCGATCTGACCCGCCATTGCCCGCGCAAGCGAAAACGCAGAACCACGATCAGCGGCAGCGCCAGGCTGTCCGGTCGTAACTGCGCGGCCTGCCAACCGCACGCCCGATTCCAGACCTGCCAGCCATCGCCGTCGCGTCGCAATCCGCAAAATGCATTCGGGTGACTCAGCAGAATCTGCCGGGGCATCACCCAAAAGCCATGCAACAGACAGCCGGAAACACCGGCCAGACTGGCCCACAGCGGAATCGACAGTAGACACAACGAGCCCACGGCGAACGCCTGGGCCAACAGATACGCCGCCAGCAACTGCCGTGAGGCATGCCAGCGGCATTCGAACGTATTACTTGGGCTGAACACGATCCAGGATCATCCGGACCATGCGTTGCAGCTCAGGGTCTTCCGACTCGCTGCGCTCCATGAACCAGCCGAACATGTCCTGATCCTCACAGGTCAGCAAACGCACGTAGAGATCGCGATCCACCTGATTCAACGTTGCGTAAACCTCCTGCACGAACGGCACCAGCAACACGTCAAGCTCAAGCATCCCGCGACGGCTGTGCCAAAAGAGGCGATTCAGTTCAACTTGTTCGACCATGGAGCCCTCCTCGAATTTGCCGGGCAGTATACAGCCCCGGCGCGGCCCGCACAGTCGGCTTTGGTCGGGCACCCTTGATCCTTTATCAACTACCCATTTCAACCCTGCCCCCTTATGATGTGCCCCAGTCTATTTACCCTGCGATGACCCATGGCCGATTCTGCTTTTTTCTGCACCCTGTCTCATGAAGGCGTACTCGCGGTTCGCGGTGCGGACGCCGGAAAATTCCTGCAAGGCCAGTTGACCTGCAATATCAATTACCTGAGTGACACCCGCGCCAGCCTCGGCGCCCGTTGCACGCAGAAAGGCCGGATGCAGTCGAGCTTCCGTATCCTGCTGGAAGGTGACGGTGTGGTGATGGCGATGGCCAGCGAGCTGCTCGAGCCACAACTGGCCGACCTGAAAAAGTACGCGGTGTTCTCCAAATCGAAACTGACCGATGAAAGCGCCGCCTGGGTGCGCTTCGGCCTGGAGCATGGCGACGCAGCCTTGACCAGCCTCGGTCTGGCCCTGCCGGCGGAAACCGATAGCGTCGTGCGCCACGAAAGCCTGATTGCGATTCGCGTCTCGCCCGAGCGCGCCGAACTCTGGGTGCCCGCCGCCCAGGCGCAAAACATCCAGAGCCAACTGTCCTCGACGCTGCCCGAGGGCGATCTGAATCAATGGCTGCTCGGCCAGATCCGCGCCGGTATCGGTCAGGTCATGCCAAGCACCCGCGAGCTGTTCATCCCGCAGATGCTCAATCTGCAGGCGGTCGGCGGCGTGAGTTTCAAGAAAGGCTGCTACACCGGCCAGGAAATCGTTGCGCGCATGCAGTACCTGGGCAAGCTCAAGCGTCGCCTGTATCGCTTGCGCCTTGACACGGCTGAGCTGCCGGAGCCCGGCACTCAGTTGTTTGCCCCAAGCCACAACAGCTCGATCGGCGAAGTGGTGCTGGCGGCCAATGCCGAGGGAAACATTGAACTCCTGGCCGTGTTGCAGGCCGAAGCTGCCGAAGCCGGTGACTTGCATCTGGGCGCCCTCGAAGGCCCCGCACTGCACCTGCTCGACCTGCCTTACGAACTGGATCGCGACCGCGAAATCCAGCGCTGATCGCAGCATTGTTGCGACACCCTAGAGAGTCCAAATGAGCGAACTGGCGGAAAAGGTCCAACAGGATTTGGTTGCGGCCATCGATAACGATGACCTGGTTCTGCCAACGTTGCCGGAAGTGGCCCTGCAAATCCGCAAGGCCGCCGAGGATCCGGAAATCAGCGTCAGCGATCTGAGCAAAGTCATCGGCCGTGACACTGCGCTGTCGGCGCGCCTGATCAAAGTGGTCAACAGCCCGCTGCTACGCGCCGCGCAGGAAGTTACTGACCTGCACACCGCCATCACCCGCCTGGGCATCAACTACAGCAGCAACCTGGCGATCGGTCTGGTCATGGAGCAGATCTTCAACGCCCGCTCCGAAGTGGTCGAACAGAAGATGCGCGAAGTCTGGCGCAGCAGCCTGGAGATCGCCGGTGTGAGTTATGCGCTGTGTCGTCGTCACACTCAGCTCAAGCCGGATCAGGCGGCGCTCGGCGGCCTGGTGCATCAGATTGGTGTGTTGCCGATTTTGACCTACGCCGAAGACCACAACGAGTTGCTCTCGGATGCGGTCAGCCTCACCCATGTGATCGAGCAGATTCATCCATTGCTGGGCGAGAAGTTGCTGCGGGTCTGGGAGTTTCCCGAACGGCTGGTGCAATTGCCATTGCTGTACGAGGACTTTCAGCGCGACTCGGCCAAAATCGATTACGTCGATTTGGTGCAAGTAGCGAACCTGTATTGCCGCAAGGGTACCGACCATCCTTTCGCGCGGATTGATCCGCTGAGTGTTCCAGCGTTCAGAAAGCTGGGGATTGATCCGGAGAACAAACAGTTTTGCGCGGATCTGGAAGAGTCGCGGTCGATGTTTTACTGATCCGGGACCGAGGCGCGGCTTTCGCGAGCAGGCTCGCTCCCACAGGAAAAATGCATTTTCAATGTGGGAGCGAGCCTGCTCGCAAAGAAGATCACCCAGCGATAAAACTCACCCGCACCTTCAACCCCGCCTGCTCACCGTCATGCAAGGTGATCTGCGCCAGATGCGCCCGGCAGATCTCGCCGACAATCGCCAGGCCCAGGCCTGATCCGGCGACCTGCTGATTACGCCGGTAAAACCGCTCGAACACGCGATCGCGCTCTTCCTGCGGAATGCCTGGGCCGTCGTCTTCTACCTCAAGCACTGCCGGTGCCGTCACCCGCAAGATCACATTGCCACCCTGCGGGGTATGCGCCAGTGCGTTATCGACCAGATTGCTCAACAGTTCGTTAAGCAAGGTCGGTTCGCCACGCAGCCACACCGGCTCATCCGCCTCCAAGGCCAGCGCTACGCCGCGCTTGTGCGCCAGAGGCGCCATGGCCATACCCAGCTCGCGCGCCAATTGGCTCAGATCGAGCAGTTGCGCGCCGCCCTCGGCGATCGCCCGCGCACCGTTTTCGACGCGGGCCAGCGACAGCAGCTGATTGGCAAGATGCGTCAGGCGATCGGTGCTTTGTGCGGATGACTCGAGGGTTGTGCGCCAGGTCTCCGGCTCGTTTGAACGCAGGCCCAATTCCAGCCGAGCTTTCAGCGCCGCCAGCGGCGTACGCAATTCGTGGGCAGCATCGGCGATGAACTGCGCTTGTCGCTCGAACTGGCCGCGCAGGCGCTCGGTGAAGTGGTTGAGCGCGCGAACCAATGGCCCGAGTTCATGCTGGACTTCGACCAGCGGCAGAGGCCGCAAGTCGTCGGGCTGGCGCTCTTCCACTGCAGTGCGCAAGCGTTCCAGCGGGCGCAATGCCGCACTGACCGCAAACCACACCAGCAACAATGCACCCACGGCCAGCATGCCCAGGCGCAGCAAGGTATCCGCCGCCAGACTGCGCGCCATGCTGACCCGCGCTTCGTCGGTTTCGGCCACGCGAATCTCCGCCATGCCGTTCATGTTCGGCTCACTCACGGCTTTGAGCAGGCTGACCACGCGTACGTTCTGGCCGTTGTACTTGGCATTATAGAAGCGTGCGAGCGCCGGATAGCTGTCCGTGCGCGGCGTGCCGGGCGGTGGCCCGGGCAGATTCTCGTAGCCGGAAATAAGCTTCTGGTGGATGTCGTTGACCTGGTAATAGATGCGCCCGGCGCTGTCGTAGGCGAAGGTGTCCAGTGCCACGTAAGGCACGTCGGCGCTGAGACTGCCATCGCGCTGCGACAACCCCGCCGCAATGGTCCGCGCCGAGGCCAGCAGTGTGCGGTCATACGCGGTGTCGGCGGCTTCGCGACCATTCCAGTAAGCGCTCAAGCCACTGGCGAGCATCAGCACCACCAGCAACCATCCGAGGTTCCACAGCAACCGCCAGCGCAGGCTGCTGGGCTTATGCATCGCGGCTTTCCAGCAGGTAGCCGAGGCCGCGGAAAGTCACGATGGCCACGGGCTGGCCGTCGAGCTTCTTGCGCAAGCGGTGCACGTAGATTTCGATCGCGTCGGGGCTGGCTTCTTCGTCGAGGCCGAATACCTGGGCGGCGAGCTGTTCCTTGCTCATCACTCGCCCCGGCCGCGCGATCAACGCTTCGAGAACGGCTTGCTCGCGTGACGTCAGGGTCAGCAATTCTTCGCCGAGGGTGAAGCGTCGGGTGTCGAGGTCATACGCCAGCACACCACAGCGCTGCTGACGCTCGCCGCCCAGGACACTGCGGCGCAGCAAGGCTTTGACCCGCGCTTCCAATTCCGTCAGTTCAAACGGCTTGGCCAGATAATCGTCAGCACCGAGATTGAGACCATGTACGCGGTCCTTAACGTCACTGCGCGCCGTCAGCATCAGGACGGGCAGGTTCTTGCCGCGGGCACGCAGACGGGCCAGTACCTCGAAACCGTCCATGCGCGGCAGGCCGACGTCGAGAATCGCCACGGCGTATTCCTCACTGCCGAGCGCCAGGTCGGCGGCCACGCCATCGTGCAACACATCCACGGTCAGACCGGTGCTCTTGAGCGCCTGAGCCACGCTTTCGGCCAGTTGCAGATGGTCTTCGACGAGCAGGACACGCATGGATTGTTACCTCGTTCAGGGTCGGCCGACGCCGCGCTTTGCCGCGGAGTTTACAGCCGCAACCGCCGCTGTGAAGCCTGAAAACCGTGAAAGACAACTGAAAGGTTGCTGAAAGGTTAGCCGGTTAGAGTCGGCCCACGGACAGTTTCGACTGTCGCCGCTGCTGCCACACAGCGCAACGCAAAACGCCACGAAGCGTTTTCGACCAATAAGAACAATAATCGGAGTAACCCGCATGTCGTACATGCACACCCGGGCTTTCTCACAGGCCGACACCCTTCGCTGCAACCCCGCCCTCGCCGGTTTTTCCGTGACGGGCTACGCCGTTTTTCCTTCCGATATTCCAGTCAATGCGTCCGCGCAACGAACACCTGCGCCCGCTGCTGAGCAAAGCGTTGCCCTTTGGTAATTCTGCACGTCCATAACAACAACTCCCAAGGAGACTCAGATGAACTTATCACTGCGTAAAGTTGCGCTCGCCGCTGGCGCGATGCTGTTTGCCGGGCAACTGCTGGCCGAGCCGAAACGGCCTGAATGCATCGCCCCCGCCTCCCCCGGCGGTGGTTTCGACCTGACCTGCAAACTGGTGCAGAGCGCACTGGTCAACCAGAAGCTGCTGAGCAAGCCGATGCGCGTGACCTACATGCCCGGCGGTGTCGGTGCGGTGGCGTACAACGCAGTGGTTGCGCAACGTCCGGCGGATGCCGGCACGCTGGTCGCCTGGTCGAGCGGTTCGCTGTTGAACCTGGCTCAGGGCAAGTTCGGTCGCTTCGATGAAACCAACGTGCGCTGGCTCGCGGCGGTCGGCACCAGCTATGGCGCCATCGCGGTGAAAAGCGATTCGCCCTACAAGACCCTCGACGATCTCGTGCAGGCATTGAAGAAAGATCCAGGCTCGGTGGTCATCGGCTCCGGCGGCACCGTCGGCAGCCAGGACTGGATGCAAACTGCATTGATCGCCAAGGCCGCCGGGATCAATCCCCGTGAGCTGCGCTACGTGGCACTCGAAGGCGGCGGCGAAATCGCCACTGCTCTGCTCGGCGGTCACATCCAGGTTGGCAGTACCGATATCTCCGACTCCATGCCGCACATCCAGAGCGGTGACATGCGCCTGCTCGCGGTGTTCGCCGACAAGCGTCTCGACGAGCCGGAAATGAAAGACATCCCGACCGCCCGCGAGCAGGGCTACGACATCGTCTGGCCGGTGGTGCGCGGCTTCTACCTCGGGCCGAAAGTCAGCGACGAAGACTACGCCTGGTGGAAAGACGCGTTCGACAAACTGCTGGCCTCCGACGAGTTCGCCACCCTGCGCGATCAGCGTGAACTGTTCCCGTTCGCCATGACTGGCGCGGAACTGGACACCTATGTGAAGAAGCAGGTAGCCGACTACAAAGTGCTGGCCAAAGAGTTCGGCCTGATCCAGTGATCGTCTCTGTCTAGTGGCCGCGCTCCCCGCTTCGGGGGCGCGGCACAGGAGTTCTCATGCTTATTCAACGCATTTTCGCCTCGGTGTTGCTGCTGGTTTGCGCCGGTCTGGCACTGATGGCGTGGCCGTACCAGGCGGCTTTTTCCTACGAACCGGTCGGCCCGCGCGCCTTCCCGCTGCTGATGCTTGGCCTGATGGGCCTGGCGCTGCTGTACATGGTGTTCCGGCCGGCGCCGATCAAACACAGTGAAGACGAGCCGCCGCTGGACCGCGAAACCCTGACCAAGATTGCAATCTGCGTCGCACTGTTGCTGGTGTTCGCCGGCCTGTTCGAACCGCTGGGTTTCATCCTCAGCAGCATCGTGATCGGCATTCCGATGGCACGCCTGTACGGCGGGCGCTGGGTGCCGAGCATCGTCGTCACCACGCTGATGGCCATTGGTCTGTACCTGTTGTTCGATCGGGTGATGGAAGTCCCGCTGCCCCTTGGCCTGCTCGACGTGCTGGAGAACTGATATGGATACCCTCGGTTATTTGGGTCAAGGCTTCGGCGTCGCGCTGAGCCCGTACAACCTGGTCACGGCGCTGACCGGCACCTTGATCGGCACCGTCGTCGGCCTGCTGCCGGGCCTCGGCCCGATCAACGGCGTGGCGCTGCTGATCCCGATTGCGTTCGCACTCGGTTTGCCGCCGGAGTCGGCGTTGATCCTGCTCGCGGCGGTGTATCTGGGCTGCGAATACGGCGGCCGGATCAGCTCGATCCTGCTGAACATTCCCGGCGAAGCATCCACCGTCATGACCACCCTCGACGGCTACCCGATGGCCCGCCAAGGCATGGCCGGTGTGGCGTTGTCGCTGTCGGCGTGGAGTTCGTTCATCGGCGCGTTCATCGCCACGTGCGGGATGGTGTTGTTTGCGCCGCTGCTGGCGAAGTGGGCGATTGCTTTCGGACCGGCGGAATACTTCGTGTTGATGGTGTTTGCGATCGTCTGTCTCGGCGGCATGGCCGGTGATCGACCATTGAAGACCTTTATCGCGGCATTGATCGGCCTGTTCCTGTCCAGCGTCGGCATCGACGCGAACAGCGGCGTGTACCGTTTTACCGGCGACAATATTCACCTGACCGACGGCATTCAATTCGTGGTGCTGGTGCTGGGTCTGTTCTCGATCAGCGAAATCCTCTTGCTGCTGGAAAAAACCCATCGCGGCCAGGAAGCGGTAAAAGCGACCGGGCGCATGATGTTCAACTTCAAGGAAGCGGCTTCGGTGTTCGTGGTGAACATTCGTTGCGGCCTGCTCGGTTTCATCATGGGCGTGTTGCCGGGTGCGGGCGCGACATTGGCCAGCGCCGTGGCCTACATGACCGAGAAACGCATCGCCGGTGCGAGCGGCAAGTTCGGCCAGGGCGATGCCCGTGGCCTGGCTGCACCGGAAACGGCGATCGGTGCTTCGGCCTGCGGCGCGCTGGTGCCGATGCTGACACTGGGCGTACCGGGTTCGGGCACCACGGCGGTGATGATCGGCGCGCTGTCGCTGTACAACATCACCCCAGGCCCGCTGCTGTTCCAGCAACAACCGGATATCGTCTGGGGCCTGATCGCGTCGTTGTTCATCGCCAACATCATGCTGGTGATCCTCAACATCCCGATGATCCGCATTTTCACGCGCATCCTCGCCGTGCCGAACTGGGCACTGGTGCCGGTCATCGCGATCATCACCGGGATCGGCGTCTACGCGGTTCACGCCACCACTTTCGACCTGTTCCTGATGGTCGGCATCGGCATCTTCGGGTACATCCTGCGCAAGCTCGACTTCCCGTTGTCGCCGGTATTGCTGGGCTTCATCCTCGGCGGTCTGATGGAGCAGAACCTGCGTCGCGCGCTGTCGATTTCCAACGGTGCGCTGGAAATCCTCTGGTCGAGCCCGATCACTTTCGGTGTGTGGGTGCTGACCGCGCTGATGCTGCTGTTCCCGCTGATTCGCATCTGGCGCAAACGCGCGGTCGCTCGTCGCGCTATCGCCGATGTCTGATCGCTCGTCCCTGAAAGCCTGGTGGGGCACCCCGCTGGTCGGTCTGCTGGGCGGTTTCATCGCCAGTCAGATCGGCTGGCCACTGCCGTGGATGGTCGGCTCATTGCTGGCGATCATCCTCGTACGCTGCCTTACCCCGTGGCAACTGGCGGAAATCCCTGGCGGGCGCAAGTGCGGCCAGTGGATCGTCGGCATCGGTATCGGCCTGCACTTCACCCCGTTGGTGATGGAGCAGGTGCTCAGTCATTTCGGTCTGATCTTCTTCGGTGCGCTGGTCACTAGCCTGTCGGCGGTGGTCGGGGTGTGGCTGATGCGCCGCACCGGCGAGGATCGCGCCACCGCATTTTTCTCGAGCATGCCCGGCGGTTCCGGAGAGATGGTCAACCTCGGCGCGCGCAACGGTGCTTTGCTCAGCCATGTCGCGGCGGGGCAAAGTCTGCGGGTACTGGTGGTGGTGTTGTGCGTGCCGGCGGCGTTCAAGTATCTGCTCGGTGACGGCACGCCGATTTCTCATGCCGGCAGCGTCGATTGGCGCTGGTTGGCGATTCTGTTTCCGGCGGGTGCCCTGCTCGCCTGGCTCTGGCAGCGTCTGCGCCAACCCAATCCATGGCTGTTCGGGCCGTTGCTGGTCAGCGCGGCGGTGAGCATCACCTGGGATTTGCACATCGGTTTGCCCAACGGCGGCAGCCAGATCGGCCAATGGCTGATCGGCAGCGGTTTGGGCTGTCACTTCAATCGGCAATTCTTCCGACGCGCGCCGTCGTTCATGGGCCGGACGTTGATCGGCACGGCGCTGACCATGTTGATCGCGTCGCTGGCGGCGTTGGGCTTGAGTGCGCTGACCCATCTGGATCTGCGTTCGCTGACTCTGGGCATGATGCCGGGGGGGATTGCCGAGATGAGCCTGACGGCAGAGACCCTGCAATTGTCGGTGCCACTGGTGACGGCGATGCAGGTGATGCGGTTGTTGTTTGTGCTGTTTCTGGCGGAGCCGTTGTTCAGGTACTGGAATCGCAATGCCGCATGAGTCTTAAGACCGAGTCGCCCCAATCGCGAGCAGGCTCACTCCTACAGGGGAATGTATTGCAAAGTAGGAGTGAGCCTGCTCGCGATGCGTTTAGATTGGTGGAAGGCGCCAGTCGATCGGCGTTTCGCCATTCTGTTCGAGAAACTTGTTGGTCCGGCTGAAATGCCCACAGCCCAAAAACCCTCGATAGGCCGACAAAGGTGATGGATGCACCGAGGTCAGCACCAGGTGCTTGGTGGCGTCGATCAGCTTCTGCTTGCTCTGCGCATGGGCGCCCCAGAGCATGAACACCAGATGCGGCTGCCGTTCGCTGACCACCTCGATGATGCGGTCGGTGAAGTGTTGCCAGCCCTTGTCCTTGTGCGCATTGGCGTTGGCGCGTTCGACGGTCATGGTGGTGTTGAGCAGCAGCACGCCCTGATCGGCCCAGCTCTGCAGGTAGCCGTGGTTGGGAATGTCGATGTTGAGGTCGCGCTTCAGCTCTTTATAGATGTTGACCAATGATGGCGGCGCCGGCACGCCCGGTTGCACCGAGAAGCACAGACCGTGGGCCTGGCCCGGGCCGTGATACGGATCCTGACCGAGGATCACCACTTTCACCTTGTCCAGCGGCGTCGAGTTCAGCGCATTGAAAATCAACGGCCCAGGCGGGTAGACCTCCTTGCCGGCCGCCCGCTCCTGCTGCAGAAAGCTGCGCAACTCTGCCATGTAAGGCTGGTCGAACTCAGCACGCAGTGCCTCCTTCCAGCTCGGTTCGAGTTTGATACGGTCGTCAGCAGTCATGGTCATTTCCGGCAAAAACAATGGGGCGAACCCTAGGAAAGCCGGCCACGCTTGTCAATTGATCTGACGCAGATCCGGCACTTTCCCCCACAGCGATCATACTGATCGCTCAAATTTCCGATCGAGGTCACGATGAATCTGCACTTCGAAGAACGCACCGGCACCGACGGCGCCCGCATCGGCATCGCCAGCCTGGATGCCGAAAAGTCGCTGAACGCGCTGTCCCTGCCGATGATCAACGCCCTCAGCGACAAATTGAAAGTCTGGGCCGATGATCCGCAAATTGTCTGCGTATTGCTGCGCGGCAACGGTGCCAAGGCCTTCTGCGCCGGCGGCGAGGTGCGCAGCCTGGTCGAAGCCTGCCGCGCTCATCCCGGCGAAGTGCCGCCACTGGCCGCGCAGTTTTTCAGCGCGGAATATCGCCTGGATTACAGCCTGCACACCTATCCGAAACCGCTGATCTGCTGGGGCCACGGTTACGTGCTGGGCGGCGGCATGGGCCTGTTGCAGGGCGCCAGCACGCGGATCGTCACGCCGAGCAGCCGTCTGGCGATGCCGGAAATCAGCATTGGCCTGTATCCGGATGTTGGCGCCAGCTGGTTTCTCGCACGGCTGCCGGGCAGGCTCGGCTTGTTCCTCGGGCTGACCGGCGCGCACATCAACGGTCGCGATGCGCTGGATCTGGATCTGGCCGACCGCTTCCTGCTCGACGAACAGCAACCGCAACTGATCGAAGGCCTGCTGCAATTGAACTGGCAGGAACAGACCGCCATGCAGCTCAACAGCCTGCTCAAGGCTCTGCAGCAGGAGGCTCTTGAGCAAATGCCCGAAGCGCAATGGCTGCCGCGTCGCCAGCAGATCGACGAATTGCTCGACGTCAGCGACGTCACCTGTGCGTGGAAAGCCATCAGCCTGCACCGTGACAGCAGCGATCCGTTGATTGCCCGCGCGGCGAAAACCATGGCCGAGGGCTCGCCGCTGACCGCGCATCTGGTCTGGCAACAGATCCTTCGCGCGCGGCATATGTCGCTGGCCGAAGTATTCCAGATGGAATACACCCTGAGCCTCAACTGCTGCCGGCACCCGGAATTCAGCGAAGGCGTGCGCGCACGTTTGATCGACAAGGATCAGAAGCCGCACTGGCACTGGCCGGATATCAATAACGTGCCGGATGCGGTGGTCGAGGCGCACTTCCATAAAGTCTGGGAGGGGCGACATCCCTTGGCAGATCTGATCCAGTATTGAGCTGACGCGTTGCTCGCGATGGCGACTGGCTTTCCATCGCGAGCTGGCTCAATCGGGCGCCATACGACTCAGACATTCAGCTCGTAAAACTGGATGATTTCCATCATCGCCCGCTGCGCTTCATCGTCGCCCTTTATCAAAATGTCTTCGACATCCCTCAGTGGCGAAAGCGGGTGCAGACGTTCAGCAATTTGCCCTGCGGTGTAGTCCTGAATCGTTGCTCCTTGGCTGACTCTTATGAAGCCGATAGCGCTTTCACCTGCGGCAAAATGATTGGAAACCCGGATTTTCGGTGCCATGCCGTAATCCACCACGATCACCAGATCATCGCGATCACGGTGAAATTTCAGGTTGTCGATAGTCAGCCTGCGCTCGGAAAAATCGATTCCATCCAGGCCACCTCCGCTGTTGATGATCACATCTCTGCCGAGGCCATCGTATCGGTAGATATCATTTCCAGCGCCGCCGGACAGCGTGTCGTTGCCCGGCCCCCCCAGCAGCAGATCATCACCGGGGCTGCCCGTGAGCATGTCGTCACCCTGCATGCCGCGAATCTCTCCGGCGCCGGTTATCGTGTCGTTGCCACGACCGCCCACCAAGGGAAGTGCTCGTCCGTCTCGCAAGGCAGTGAAACGCGCGGGATTGCTGACGATGACGCCAGTATGAGAAGTGTCGGGCGCGGGGCTCAGCTGACTTGATTCCAAGAGTTGCTTCACACTTACGACCGACCCATCGCCGAACTTTACGAGCTCAATCCCGGCCCCCTCAAGTTCACCGTTGAGGGGCAAGACGATGCGGACTTTCTGCGTCCCGCCCCATTGGATATCGAGAGTCGGATGGAGCATTTTCGCCCTCGGCGGATTGCGGTAAGCCGCGCGACCTGGGTTGGGCTCCGGCTCGACATGGGTGGTTTCTATCAACGCAGCACCCCAGCTCAAGTGCAGTGCATCGCGCTGTGCATCTGCTGGCAGAACGACCGTGTCCTGATCGATCAATCCGAACTCGTCTTTCCACCCCGCTGCGCCAACTTCTGCTCGGTGGAAAACCGGGTTCGGTACATCCGCAATCGTGGTGGTCGCTCCGGCGTGCGCTTGGACGATGTAGGTGTCGGCACCGTCTTCGCCGTAGAGCCAATCGTCACCTGAGCCGCTGAGCAGATAGTCGGCGCCCTCGGAGCCCAGCAAGGTATCGTCCCCTGCCCCTGCGGATAAATACGCGCCCGGTGTTCTGTCACCGACAGTGCCGTAGTCGAGTGGGGAGCCTGCATAAGCGACAATCAGATCATCTCCCGCACCGCCATGAAAAACGTTCTCCACTTCGATATTGACTCGCCCACCGACGTCGTCGCCTTGGACGATTTTGTTTTTGATCGTTGTGCTTTCGATATCCCATCGGAATTCCCTGCGCACCGTTTCGCTCGAACTGAAACTTGCCGCCGGATAGACGTACCAGCCTTCAAGGGCGCCGGACTCCTGCCGGTCTTCAACCAATACATCCCCGATATTGAATGAAAAACCGCTGGCAGAACCGGATCGATAATAGCGAGGCGCCAAGCTTGAGGAGGGCATTGTTCCCTCAGCTTTCACCTGTTTATGTTCGACCCGCGTTGTGGTTTTCGACTGCCTTTCACTGACCACGGCTTGCCCGCCATCAGCTTTCATCCACTGCGGCGTTTCAGACAGTGAACCTGCTTCGACGCTGTGATCGATCAGCTCAGTGTGGGTGGTGTAACCGGTGTCGCTGGTGGTGATATGACTGCGAACCCAGAACCCTTGTTCATTCAGGGTAAAACCAGTGGCGTGTCTGCGGGCGGAGCGTTTTGAATTGATTTGCGCGAGGAATTCCTCGGTCCAGTCAACCGTTTGAACAGATGCCACTGGGCGTGGCTTCGGAGCAGTTACATCGTCTGACTGAAGCGGGTCCTCAACTCTGCTTTCAACGGTTCCTGGGGCGGTTACACCTTCCGGTACGGGTAACTCAGGCACCTCCATCTGCGGCAATGTTTTGTGCAAGACATCGTCATAACCCAGTACCACGCCGTCGCTGAAACTGAATGTGGAGTCCTTCCACTTCTCGTGATTCTTGATGAGTATCGCGTCGCCCATGCCATTGGCCAGTCGCAACACCGTGCCGACGGTAACTTCGATAACGTCGGCCTTCAGGCTTTGCGCGGAAAACCCTGCACCGAACCTGATGATGTTGCGGCCACCAGAATCGGTAACAACATCCAGGCCATCGCCAGTGCCGAAATAATAAATGTCAGCACCCTCCAGCCCGTCCAACACGTCGTGACCGGGACCGCCATCAAACACGTTGTCGCCGGAATCACCGCGAAGGTAGTCCGTGCCTTCTGCGCCCAGCAACGTGTCGTTGCCGGCGCCACCGAGCAACGTGTCGTTACCTGAGCCACCGTCCAGATAATCGGCATTCAGCTCGGTTTCAGCGCTATTTTCGTAATCGCCGGCAAGAATGTCGTCGCCCGCGCCGCCGTACAGTGTGTCGGCACCGAAGCCACCCTGTAAGGTATCGTTTCCTTCGCCGCCCTGAAGCAGGTCATTGTTGATTCCGCCCGGCTGCAGGTCAGACACATCGCCATCCAGGAAATCCGCTCCTGCCCCACCCAGCAGCGTGTCCGACCCCCCCATGCCACGCAGCGTGTCGTCCCCCGCACCGCCATCGAGGAAGTCGTTACCCTGATAACGAACAGGATGGTCAGGGCTATCGCCGATCAGATCGTCATTACCTTCGCCGCCGAAGATCAGATCATCGCCACCGCCGCCCCAGAGCCTGTCGTCACCGGGACCACCGTCTAGCAGATCATCGCCAAAAAAATCTGCGGCGTTACCGTTGACGCCGTCGATTACGTCGTCATCACCCTGCAAAGTGTCGTTGCCAAGGCCGCCATACAACGCGTCGCTGCCACCGTTACCGGCGAGCAAGTCATCACCGCTACCGCCGTCCAGCACATCGTTGCCATGATGCTTGCTGGGTAGCCCCCCGCCCCAATCGAGATTGTCACCGAGCATCGTGTCATCGCCGCTGCCACCGGCCAGGGTGTCGTTCCCTTGCTCGCCTTTGAGCAAATCGTCGTCAGCCCCGCCGTCGAGCAGGTCCTGACCCCAGCCGCCGCTGATGAAGTCCTTGCCACCCTGCCCATACAGCACGTCATCACCGCCCTCGGAGGCACTGTTAATCGAGGCCTTTGAATAGACCGTTCGATGACTGGTGACACCGCCAGCTATGGCGACGTCAGCGCGCTTGACCGCCCAACCCTGTTCCAGCGCACCGGTGGTTTCGTCTCCGGATAAAACGTCGTCGCCAGCGCCGCCGATCAGGGTATCCCGGTCGTTGCCACCGAGCAGAACGTCTCGGGATGCCGTACCGATAAGCAAATCGTCGCCCTGCCCGCCGTCGAGCCAGTCGCCGCGACTTGCCTTGGCCTTGGCGTCACCGTCGGCCATGGCCTTTTCGATTGTCGTCTGCTTGTCGCCGAATACCCGATCGTCTCCAGCCTTGCCGAACAATCGATCAGAACCACCCAGGCCGAGAACAACGTCGTCTGCAGCGGAACCGTAAAGTACGTCGGCCTTGTTGCGCTGTTTTACCTTGGGCAGCAGCACAACGTTGCCCAGCTCATCAAAGGAGGGTTGATCGCCGGGGGTAGTGGGATCAGCGTCTTTGGCTTTCCAGTCGCCCTGAAGTGTCAGATCTGCAACTGTGACCGGCTGCCCCTCATGGTCGGGGAGTAGGATGCCAAGCATCCCGGGCTGGAAGTTCTTGATCACCACCAGATCGCTCTGGCCGTATTTGATGTTGAGCGTGTCTTCAATGAGCGTCAGGGTGATTGCCTGATCCTCGGTAGACCAAATGTTGCTCGAAGGTGTGCGGCGCTTCAGCGTGGGGATCGGCGCGCCGTTGATCCACAGCTGCCCATTGGCGTTGGCATCGAAAATCTCATCAATGCCATCGCCGCTGAAGAACTCGTAGCGGTCACTGCCCTCGCCTCCGATCAAAGTGTCGTTGCCCTTACCTCCGATCAGCACATCATCACCGCCCATTGCGTACAGCGCATCATTGCCATCGCCTCCGCTTAGCGAGTCATTGCCGCGGCCTCCTTCAATGACATCGTTACCCGCCAATCCGGCGATCGAGTCATTTCCCACGCCGCCATACAGATGATCGGCATTGGTGCCGCCGGCGAAAGATCGCCCATCGTCATCACCGAACGTGACCAGCGGGTTCAACACACCGGTGGTCATCCGCGCCTGTTTGCCTGAGGCGAGATCGGCGTAGGAATACTTCTGCAGCGTGTGTTCCCCAAACGAGCCTTGGGTCCGGGCAATCAACCGCGCCAGCATCTGCGCACGATCCACCAGCCACTGCGCGGTGATAAAACCTTCGCCGGTCAACGGATCGTAGAGTTCAAGTTTGCGGCCGGGATAACCGTCGGTTCGCTCTATGACGACTTCGCTGAGTTGCTGTAAGGAGTTGCGCAACGCCAGGCCGAGCGGTGTCTCCTCGCCTGCCAGTTTCGCCCATGCACTCGCATTGCCAAACTCGCCGATTGTTCGGGTGACGATGCTTTGCGACTGCTCTGGGGAAAACGCCGAAAAGAATGCGTAAGCGTTGCTGGCGAAGGTTTCGTTGGTGGTGGGTGTAGCAGCGGAATCGCCATCGTAAGTGCGCTTGAACATGTCGAGAAATTCGTTCTGGCCGTAGCGCAATATCAGGTCGACCACGGCGGCGACAGGTGTGCCTTTCACTACATGCTGGATCAGTGGATTCACACTGCCACTGGCTAGAGCAATGTTGATCTGCTCCGGCACCACTGAAAGCAGACTTTGCAGTGGGTTGATGCCGAAATTGCTGATCGCCGCTCGCAGGCCGACGCTGTAGGAGTCGATGGCGAAGAGAATGTTTTTATAGTCGTCGAGCCGGTTGGCTTTTGCCTGAATGGGTGGGCCGTCATCTTCCGCATCCGGTTCGCCCGCAGAGATCAGTCTCCACGTTTCATAGGGAGGTTTACCGCCCAACAGGCTGAAGCCGACCGTTCCGGACCAACCGGCATTGCGTTTCACGGCGGTATCGTCCTCCCCGCAAACCTCCTTGAACAGTGCCTCGCCAATCGCGCTGGCATCGATTTCAGCGATCTGGCTGATCGACGGAACGGTCCAGGGCGCCAGTTGACCGGCGAGGGATCCTTCCAACAAGGTATTGATGAAATTGGCAGCGACCTGATTGGATGAAAGCTGCATCAGATCTTCATTGAAGATTTGATTCAGCCTCAGTTCGCCTTGGCGCGAGGTGTAACCGCGAATCAGGGCAGAGTAGGCACCGTTTCCACCGTTTGCATCGATGGCCACGGCAAGCCAGAGCCTGGCGTTTTTCAGAACCTCTCCAACCTCTTTATCGGCAGCGAAGACCTCTGAGACTTTTCCGCCAATAATATCGAATAGCTTTTGATACAGGGGAGCGCAGCTAGCCCCTGCTATTTTCAGCGCATCGTACTGAACTCTATCTGAACGCAGCTTTATACCCTTGCAAATATTGGCAGCGGAAAAAATTGCTGTTTTTTCCATATCGCTAAAAACATAACTCATTGTTACTTCCTTGTAATAACAGAGCGTGAAAGATAATCACTGAGATACTTGAGCATCTCAGGTGCTTCGCGTAATGACGCTAGTCCGAGCCCTACGCTACCGTGCCCGCCAGCAAAGTCGAAGTTATCGAGATTGATATTGCAGAAAAAATTCAACTTGCCGAAATCAAGATCTTCCAATTCAGCTCTGCTGAACATTGCCAGTTTCTCGTCAGTCAGCTTTTCTTCGGAAGCCGGGCGAATCAAACCATCGCAGTAAATTAGCCGAGGAGTGCCATCACGCCGCGGCCAGCCGGTAATTACAAACGTTCTAACGGAAACCTCATTCTTGAAGTGCGGCGGAGGTGCATCCAGCCAAATCTCCAGCCCCGGATAATTTTTCAATTTCACAATCAACTCATCCGGCCAGTTGACGTGCCGATAACCGCGCTCATGAGGCTCGGTGGTTTCTTTTCTGGTAAAAAGTCCGGCATTCAATTTATAAAGCCGCCAACTTTTGGGTATCGGCTCCAGGCGCAGATCCTGGTAACGGTGCAGTCCCGCGCCGGTCCACCAGAAAAAACCCTTCAGAGCAATTGCCAGGCAAGCTTTCTTATTCACCATTTCAGGCATGCCAACGTAAAACTCCGGGACCATCGTCTTATCCACATAGGCACCGCCTAATATCGGCACCTGCTTCATGCTCGCCAGCTTGTTCTGACAGGCTTTCTCGTTTGCCTGGTGAATAGCCGCCGACTCGGCGGATTGTTCTTTTTGGATATAAAATTCCGCTACGCAGTAACAGACATACACCAACAGGCCATACTTCAATAACCTTTTGAACCACTTGATCGCCTGCTTACGCCACTTCCTGGACATTTCAACCCTCCCGATCAAACTGCGGAACGGTTGATATATCGTCATGCCCGGACATCGCCCTTTCAAAAATCTCAAAGTATTGGCTCACGCCCGATTTCACACTGAACCGACTTGCCGTCAACTTCGCAGCGCTGGCAAGACCATCGTACTCACCCGCCGATGTCAAAACCTTGCATACATTTTTGGCAATTTCTTGATGATCGAAGAAATCCACCAGCACTCCATTAATCCCATCAACGATCACTTCCTTTACCGGGGCCGTATCCGACGCAATGACCACGCAACCAGACGCCATCGCCTCCAATAACGACCACGACAAAACAAACGGATACGTCAAATAGACATGGACTTTCGAACACTGCAGCACCGCCCGGTAAGTCTGGTAAGAAAGCTTTCCTGTGAAATGCACTCTGGAGTGATCAAAACTTACTTCCGCCTCCATCCTGCGGCGCCAGTTTGCATACCCAACCGGCTTACTCCCATAACTGACGCTATCGCCGCCAACCACGATGACTTGCGCACCCGGGCACTCAGCCTGAATACGCGGGATCGCTCGCATAAAGCTGTGAAAGCCGCGATAAGGCTCAAGGTTTCTCGCGACAAAGGTAACGATCGGCTGCCCGGCTCTGAGCTCGATTCCGTCAGGCAACCTGACGGCCCCGACTTTCGCCCTATCAGAACCTTGTATGACACCCTCGTGAATGACCCGAATAGCCGACCGGTAAGCGGCCGGAAAAAGGCTGCGCTGCCACTGCGTAGGCGAAATTGCGATATCACATTGTTCAAGATTCAAAAGATGCAGCGAATTGAGCACCCGCAGCCGTGACGATTCCGCCGTGGCCCGCGCAAACTCGGGGTCGAAGCCGGAATCGGCGCCCTGCGCTCGATAGTAGTACTCGCAATAGTGGATAAGCGGCGTATCGGGATAGACGTCCTTGGCGAACAGCGTCTCTCCCCATCCGGGATGAGCGAGAATCGCGTCTGGTCGATAACCCGACCGTTTCAGCCTGCTCAGGATTGCGAAAACTCGCTGCCCATCCATCACGGCTTGTTCGTAGCGAATCAGATAGGGGTGTGTATTACCGGGCGCTCGGCTGGTCGCTCGATAGCGATAGATTTTCACCCCGACGACGCCCGGTGCCGTGTCCCGGCCTATCGCCACAACCTCGTCATGCCGGGCCATCGCCGCCAGTACCACATGACGGAACTGACCCGGAAAATTTTGGTGAACAACCAGAAGCTTCATAGCGCTAACGTCCATTTTTCGCCGCTATTGAGCTGAGGATCTCTCGCGTCGTTCGGCATCCACAAACGCTAACAAATGCCACGAAATGAAACTGTAGGACGCTTCCGGGAATCCCTTGGGAGAAGGCGAATGAAACGACTTTTCGACGGGCAAAAAAAAGCGGCGCCTGATGCGCCGCTTGTTTGTTTACGGTTAATTACCAGCGGTTGCCACGGCCGTTGTAGTCACGGCGACCGCTGTGGCGATCGTAGTTGCCGCGGCCACGGTGGTCGTTGTCCCAACCGCCGCGACGGTGGCCGTCCCAACGTCCGCGATCATTGCCGTGCCAGCGACGGCTTTCGTAATAGCGCGGAGCCGGTTGATAGTGACGGGGGGCCTGGTAATAGCGCGGTTGCTGGTAGTACCGCGGCGCTGGCTGGTAATAGCGCGGCTGGGTGTAATAGGTGCCGCCGCTACGGTAATAGGAGCCGCCACCGCTGTAATAGGCTGGTGCGGGTGATGTGTAGACCTCTGACCTGTAGTAGCTGTCTCCGTATGAATATGGGACGCATCCGCCAAGGGAAAAAAGCATCACGGCAAGCAGTACGATTCGGCGATACATGGCGGCCTCCTGGACCGCGGGTTGGCCACACCAGCGACGCTGGCAGGCGACAGTCAACAATTCTGTGACTGTCGAAAAATCAGACAGCGTTTTCCGAATCTGGTGCGTTCCTGCAACAAGTTGAAACAAGTGATTATGAAATCCTGTTTACTTCACGGAGATGAGTTTCAGAGGCGATCATTTGACTGATACCGAGCCGATCAGCAATTTCGCCATCACCACAATCAGCCTCTGCCTCCGGTAGAGGGATGCGATTTCCCTGACACACCGCTGAGTCATATCCCCCGCCATTTCAGGCACAAATCCCGCAGTGTTTTCCCGACCATCCCACTAGAATGCATCCCATCGGGCCACTGCCAACGGATCTGCCATGCCGCTTCGTTCTCCCTTGTACTCGCAACGTTCACTGGTGCTCACCTTGGTCGCCCTGCTCGGCGCCGGGTTTCTCGCCACCTCGCTGTTGAGCTATTTCGCGTCCCGCGCGTCGATCCGCGACAACATCGTCAACACCGAACTGCCGTTGACCTCCGACACGGTCTATTCGGAAATCCAGAAAGATCTGGTCCGGCCGATCCTGATTTCTTCGATGATGTCCCGCGACACGTTCATGCGCGACTGGGTGGTCAACGGCGAACAGAACCCCGAGCAGATGACCCGTTACCTCGACGAAGTCATGACCCATTACGGCGCCTACACCGCATTCTTCGTTTCCAATGCCACGCTCACCTACTACCACGCCAAAGGCGTGCTCAAGCAGGTCAAAATCGAAGAGCCGCGCGATGCCTGGTATTTCCGCGTACGCGACATGCGGGATCCGTACGAGATCAACGTCGACCCGGATCTGGCCAACAAGGACAACCTGACGTTCTTCATCAACTACAAGGTCTACGACTACCACAACCGCTTCATCGGCGCCGCGGGTGTGGGCCTGACCGTGGACGCGGTGATCAAGCTGATCGACAAGTATCAACAGCGCTATCAACGCAGCGTGTACTTCGTCGACACCTTCGGCCGCCTCGTGTTGACCGGTGCCGAGGGCGGCCCGGAAGGCGCGCACATCGGCCAGGGCCTCGGCGAACTGGAAAGCATGAAAAGTCTGGTCAGCCAGTTGCCCAAGCCGCACAGCGGCAGTTACGAATACTCCACCCACGGCCAGGGACATTTTCTCAACGTGCGGTTTATTCCCGAGTTGAACTGGTACCTGTTCGTCGATAAACGCGAGGACGGCGCGCTGAGCGAAATCCGCCAGTCGCTGTATCTCAACCTGCTGATCTGCCTGCTGGTGACGCTGATAGTTCTGGCGCTGCTCAATCGGGTGATCAAACGCTTCCAGGCAAAGATTCAGGCGCATGCCACCCTCGACAGCCTCACCGAACTGCCGAATCGACGCGGCTTCGACATTCTTGCCGCACAGGCACTGCACGAGGCTCAACGCGAAACCCGGCCGCTGACCGCTTTGCTGCTTGACCTCGACCACTTCAAGACGTTGAACGATACTTACGGGCACATGGCCGGCGATCAGGTGTTGATCGGGTTCGCCCGCGATCTGCAAAGTTGCCTGCGCCATGCCGATATCGTCTGCCGCTGGGGCGGTGAAGAATTCATCGTTCTGTTGAAAGACACCGACGGCGAGACCGCGCAGAAAATCGCCGAAAAAATCCGTCAGCACGTCGAGCAACACGAATATGCCTACGACGGCCACAGCCTGCATCTGACGGTGAGCATCGGCGCCACCACCGTGCAACGCGATGACACCTTGCACAGCCTGCTGTCCCGGGCCGATCATGCGATGTACCGCGCCAAGCAATCCGGGCGCAACCGCACCTGCATGGAAATGCCGCACTCGACCTATGCCTGATCTCAACGTCAAACCCGAACACTGCCCTGCGTGTGGCGCCCGCAACGACTGCAGCCTCGCCGACCCGCGCACCGCCGACCGCGAATGCTGGTGTTACGGCGTAACCATCGATCCGGCAGTGCTCGAGGCGCTGCCGTTCGAGCTGCGCAATCAAGCCTGCCTGTGCCCGCGCTGCGCGCAGGTCGAAGCGCAACTGCAAGCAGGCCGGCGGCCGATCCCGTAAGATGCGCGACCCTTTTTACGTTGAATTCTGACCATGCGCGTCGACCGTTTCCTCAGCAATCTGCCCCGCTACAACCGTCAGCAGGTTCGCCTGTTGCTGGTGGAAAAGCGCGTGCGGATTGACGGAAAAATCGTCAGCGACCCGCACAGTGAGGTACTGGAATTCAGCCGGGTCGAAATCGACGATGAGGTGCTGCAAAGCGGCAAACCGGCGCGCTATTTCATGCTGCATAAACCGCCGGGTTGCGTCAGCGCCACCCGCGATCCGCAGCATGCGACCGTGCTCGACCTGCTCGATGAACCGGACAAGGAAGAGCTGCACATCGCCGGGCGTCTGGACTTCAATACCACCGGGCTGATGCTGATCACCAACGACGGCGCCTGGTCGCGGCGACTGACGCAGCCGCAAACCAGACTGCCGAAGGTCTATTACGTCGAAACCGAGCAGGACATCGACGCAGGCTACGCGCTGAAATTTGCCGAGGGCATCTACTTCGCTTTCGAGGATCTGACCACGCAACCGGCGCATCTGGAGCTGCTCGGTCCACGCTCGGCGCGGCTGAGCATCGTTGAAGGCCGCTACCATCAGGTCAAGCGCATGTTTGGTTTCTTCAACAACAAAGTGCTGCGCCTGCATCGCGAATCCATCGGTGAACTGGCCCTCGACCACGCGCTAAAACCGGGCGAGTACCGCGTTTTACGCACCGAAGAGATCCATTTGTGCTAAGCCCGCTACCACTCAGCCGAAGTTGTCGAACAATTTACCAACCGCACTTGCGTGATCCTGGCTCCCCTGCTTGAATCAGGACGTCGGCCGAAATGTGACCGATTAGTCACCACATACTTCCAAGAAACTTTTTGTCGGTCGTCTGCCCTTAGGGGCTGCGCCTCAGCCGGCAATCTGCCCGCCAATAACAACACCCGTCGACCTGCCGTACCGGATCGACATGGGCCAGCACATTCCAGGCGTATGCCTACCTGTCACAAAGCTCGTGCAATCTCGATTGCGCGCATACCCGCTTGCTTGCCAGGAGTCTTATGACATGAGGCCAGAAATCGCTGTGCTGGATATACAGGGTCAGTATCGGGTTTACACGGAGTTCTATCGCGCAGACGCCGCAGAAAAGACCATCATCCTGGTCAACGGCTCGATGGCCACGACTGCGTCGTTTGCACAGACCGTGAAAAACCTGCACCCGCAATTCAACGTGGTCTGCTACGACCAGCCCTACGCGGGCCGGTCAAAAGCCCACAACCGGCATGAGAAACATCTGACGAAGGAAGTCGAAGGGCAGATTCTTCTGGAGCTGATCGACCACTTTGCTGCCGAGCACGTGCTGTCCTTCTCCTGGGGCGGTGCGGCAACATTGGTCGCCCTCGCCCAGCAGCCCCGGCGTATCGAAAAAGCCGTGATCAGCTCGTTTTCACCGGTGATCAATGCGCACATGCTCGATTACCTCGAGCGCGGCGTCGACTACCTCGGCAGCCGCGACGGCGACCGGGTCGGCCATCTGGTCAATAACACCATCGGCAAACACCTGCCGTCTCTTTTCAAGCGCTTCAACTATCGCCACGTCAGCAGCCTCGCCGAGCATGAATACGGGCAGATGCACTTTCACATCAACGATGTGCTGCACAGCGATCGACAGTGCTATCTGAACGCGGCGAAAAAGATCAACGTGCCGGTGCTGTTTCTCAACGGTGAATGGGACGAATACACCGCCGCCGAGGATGCGCGACTGTTCGGCAACCACGTCGCCCACAGCAGCTTCACCACCCTGCAAGCCACCGGGCACTTCCTCGACATGGAGCACAAAGCCGCCTGCCGCGACAGCCAGAACGCCCTGCTCGGCTTTCTGAAACCCGCGCCGCAAGCCAGCCGAACGCGCTACTCGTTTGTGCAGGATCAACATGCAATGGCCATTTGAAACCGCGTCATCGCGGGCAAGGCTGCAAGCCTGAGGTGCCTTACTGCACCGGCGCAGCACTTGCTCGCGATCGACCGATTTCTGCGTGGCAAAGCCATGACGAAGAAAAGAAAACTTCAAATCCGTGGCCGAGTCTGGTACAAAGTCAGCCGCTCTGAGCGGGTATAGTTTAGTGGTAGAACGAAAGCTTCCCAAGCTTTAGATGAGGGTTCGATTCCCTCTACCCGCTCCACCGAATATTGATCTCGCGTTGGGTTGTCTGACGGGGGATGCAGGAATAGAAAAACCGGCCTTGATGGCCGGTTTTTTTGTGTCTGGAATTTGGTGAAAGACGATTTCCAAGGAAAAGCATTTAGCTCCAAAAAAAAACCCAGCGACTCTGAAAATCATCCAGAGAAGGATCGATATCAACGTCGCCCTCCTTCGTTGTAGCGGCGGCCACGTTCGCTCATCCAGTCGCAATGACTGGTTGAGCGATGCGCTGCCGTTTTGCCGCGTTAAACCTCATGGCAAAACACTGCAACACAACCATCTCTCCTAGAAATATGCACGGCCTAGACTGGATTGACCACCTGGCCGGACTGCAGCAATGGCTGCACGGTGGAAAGTCTATTGATCTACGGAGTTCAGTAGGTATAGTAACCACCAAGCACACCACAAGGAGGTGTTGTGAATAGCCGTTTTTTAATCGGACAACTCGTGGCAGACGGGTGGTTTCTGGTGCGCATCCGGGGCAGCCATCATCACTTCAAGCATCCAACCAAACCTGGACTGGTAACAGTGCCGCATCCGAAAAAGGATCTGCTCAAAAAAACAGCCGTCAGTATTTTGCAACAGGCCATGCTCTGAATCCGTTCTCAGCATGGCCATGGAGGATCACGAACATGCTTTACCCGATTGCGATTTCAATAGGCGACGAGGAACACGCCTGGGGAGTTGAGGTGCCGGACCTTCCCGGTTGTTTTTCTGCCGGCGAAGACCTTGATGACGCCGTCGCCATGGCGCGCGAGGCGATCGAAGGTCATTTCGAAATTCTGGCAGACGACGATGCGCCGATTCCACCGGCCAGCAAATTGAGCCTGCATGTCGCCAATCCGAAGTACGCCGGATGTGCGTGGGCGGTAGTGGATATCGACGTAGTCAAATACCTAGGCAAAGCACAGAAGCTCAACATCACTCTGCCAGGGCATTTGCTCAATCGCATTGATGAATACGTCTTGCATCATCCAGAGGAGAAAAGCCGATCGGGGTTTCTGGCTTCGGCGGCGTTGAAAGTTTTGCAGCAAGGTTAAAAATTCTTACCGAAAACCGGCTCTCAGTAGCCGGTTTTTTCATGTCTGACGTTTGCGCCAATGCATCCAGTACATGTCTTGAAATTCAATGTTGAACGCCTGTCCGAGAGGCACATTCAAGATTGCCTCTCCACTCAGTAACGACTAGCATCTCCCATATCGGGAGGAGGCATGGATGCGGATAATTGCAAGAGCGACGCTAAGACAATTTTGGGAAAGCACACCAGCTTATTCTGATGCTCAGACACCTCTCGTTGAATGGTACCGCCACATGGAGAAGGCGATTTATCGAACTCCGCAAGAGGTTAAAGCTGAGCTGCGAACGGCTAGCGTCCTCAAGGGAGCCAGGGTGGTACTCAATATCGGCGGGAATAAATATCGAGTGATTCTGGCGATCGACTACCAACGGCAACTCGGCTTTATCCGCTTCGTTGGGACTCACGCTCAATACGACCAGATCAACGCGGAGACCGTTTAATGAACATCAGACCCATTCGTAGCCCGGAAGACCTGAGCGCAGCATTGCTGCGCATGGAACAGCTGTGGGGTGCAGAAATCGACTCGCCGGAGGGCGATGAGTTGGAAATTCTCGCTCTGCTGATCGAAAAGTATGAGGAGCAGCATTTTTCGATGCCGCCTTCTGATCCCATTGAAGCCATCAAATTTCGTATGGATCAGCAAGGTTTGACACCGCGGGATCTTGAGCCCTTTATTGGCACAAGTGGCCGCGTTTCGGAGGTGCTGAACCGCAAACGCAAGCTGAGTCTGGCGATGATCAAACGTCTGCACGATGGCTTGCGTATTCCTTATGAATGCCTGCTCGCCAGTGTCTGAAGAAAATATATCGCACGAAAAACCGGTCGCAACGACCGGTTTCTTTTTACTCGGAAATCAACGCCGGCTAACCCACCGGCACCACATTATCCAAAACCTGATTCACCGCCAGTTCGCCCAGCATGACGACCTGGGCGATGCCGAGCAGGGTTTTGCGCTGGCTGCCGTCGAGCAAGGCAGCGAAATCGCCGAGCATGACGCTGGCCGAGCCGAGGGATTCGCTGGCGTTGACCAATAGCGACTCGGTGTCGGTGCTCGGGTTGACCTGGAACATGCTGCTGGTCTGGTACGGCGGTGGAGTGGTTTTCGGTGGGATGAGATAGTGGTCGAGGGCGCGTTCGGCGGCTTCGTGGAGTTTTTTTGAGTCGAGGGACTCGTACGGAGAGGCCGGGTCGGTTTCCGGCGGATTTGGCGTTACCTTGAACATGGAATCTTCCTGTAGTGGTAACTGCGACCATCCCGCTGCTATACGAAAGGGTGGCAGCTGTACGCAAGTTAGCAGACCGGTAGGAAGTCCAAAACCCGGCGCACCCGAGGGTGCCATGCGCACAGCCACCATCAAGTGCAGGCGAAGCCTGACTGGAAGGTACATGTGCAACCGTTGGTCAATCCTGGCCGGGCTGCTAAACCCGATCACTGGAAATCAGTGACGCGAACCAAGTTACCGACCGCCCTCCAGACGCACAAGCCGGCGGATTCTGGCGTACCGGTAGGCAGCGGCGCAAGGATTTGTAGGCATTGGGACGTAACGTGATTCGACTTTAAACAGCCATGGCGCGCCACGTGTAAAAGCGCTGGGAAAAGAGAAATTTCTCCGACACATTCAACGCAAACGCATTGAAAGGACACCGTCAACATGACGCAAAACATCTACGATGATCCCGAGTTCTTCCACGGCTACAGCCAGATGAATCGCTCGATCGGCGGCCTCGATGCCGCCCCGGAATGGCCAGCGCTCAAGGCATTGCTGCCGGTCATGCACGGTCTGAATGTGGTTGATCTGGGGTGCGGGTATGGCTGGTTCAGCCGCTGGGCAGTCGAGCAAGGCGCGGCCAGCGTGCTGGGGCTGGACGTCTCCGAGAGGATGCTCGACCGCGCACGGCAATCGACGACCGTCGCGAATGTGCGCTATGAACGCGCCGACCTCGAACACCTCGCCTTGCCCGCCTGCAGTTTCGACCTCGCCTACAGCTCGCTAGCACTGCACTACATAACAGATCTCCCGGGGTTGTTCGCGCAACTGTATGCCGCACTCAAACCGGGTTCGCATTTTGTCTTTTCAATTGAACATCCGATTTTCATGGCGCCACGCAATCCGGGTTGGCTGATCGACAACGAAGGTCGCAAGCGCTGGCCGCTGGAAAGCTATCAGATGGAAGGCGAGCGGGTGACGAATTGGTTGGCCGACGGCGTGATCAAGCAGCATCGGACCGTGGGCACGTTGCTCAATACGTTGATCGCAGCGGGTTTCAATATTCGTCACGTCAATGAGTGGGGACCGAGTGACGAAGAGGTCGCAGCGCAACCGGCGTTGGCCGAAGAACGCGAGCGGCCGATGATGATGCTGGTGGCAGTGCAGCGATGATCGGGTTTCATGCTCCGAAAGGCCCCTCACCCTAACCCTCTCCCGAGGGAGAGGGAACCGACCGGGTTGCTTTCGAGAGATGCGCCGACCTGAGATAACGTGGCGAACTCAAGAAACTTAGAGGCGTGATTCAGCGAGTCGCAACAATAAACAAACGCGGAAACGGCAACAGCACCGAGCCGTCGGCCAGCTCTGGATAAGCCTCTGCAACCACCGCGAGATATTGCTGCAGATACTGCGCCCGCTCCTCCTCGGTCAACGGGCTCAGAAAAGGAATCAAACCACTGCCCTTGAACCACTCAACCACCCCCGCCGCTCCGTCCGCCAGTGGATGATGATAAGTCGTGCGCCACACATCGACCCGCGTGCAGTGCGGCCGCAGCATCGAAAAGTACTCGCTGGCACTTGCCATGTCGGTACGCTGTCCCGCAGCGCCTGCAAGCTTGCTCGCCCACGGTCCATCCGCAGCGACTTCGCGCATCAAGCGGTGGGACGGTTCGTTGAGGTTGTCCGGCATCTGGATCGCCAGGCTGCCGCCCTCTGAAAGCTTGCTCGCCAGAGCCGGCAGCAACGAATGGTGATCAGGCACCCACTGCAACACCGCATTGGCGAAGATCACATCGAACGGACCTTGGTCAGCCCATTTGTCGATCTCGGCCACCTGAAACTGCAAATCTGGCAAGCGCTTGCGCGCGGCGGCAATCATGTCTGCCGAACTGTCGAGGCCGCTGACCCTTGCCTCAGGAAACCGCTGCACCAGCAACTCGGTGGAATTGCCCGGCCCGCAACCAATGTCCACCACCGCCCGCGCCTGCGCCGTGGGTATTGCCGCCAACAGATCTCGGGCCGGGCGGGTGCGTTCATCTTCGAAAGCGACGTATTGCTTGGCAGACCAACTCATTGCGTTCTCCTGTCGGGGCATGGCTTGCAATCGGGAAATGCAGCTCGCCATACCATACAGCGATCAGGCCAATGAGCTCGCTTCGCGTTCAGCGTCCGGTCCCGTTATTTGTAATTAGAATTTTCAGCGCAACGCCGATGTCTGAATTTCAGGCTCCCAAAACAAGGACTTCCATCATGAAATTCGCCAAGATTGCCCAGAAACTTGCCCTGTGGGCCGGTAGCCCGAAGACGTTCATGGGGGCGTTGATTCTGATCGGGTTGTGGGGGTTGAGCGGGCCGATTTTTGGTTACAACGACACGTGGCAGCTGATCATCAATACCTCGACGACGATCATCACGTTTCTGATGGTGTTCCTGATTCAGAACACGCAGAACCGCGATACCGACATTCTGCATTTGAAACTCGATGAGCTGCTGCGGGTGAACAAGGAGGCGCAGAACGCGATGCTCGGGCTGGAGGCGCTGGATCTGAAACAGCTGGAAGCGCTGCGCCGGCATTACCGCGCATTGGGTGAGAATCAGGTGTTTGACCTAGAGGGGCTGGGTGACAAGAGCAAGCCCAAGCAGGATTTGAACGAGTGCTGAACAAATCCAGGGTGTAAACACACTTGTGGGAGCGAGCCTGCTCGCGAAGATGGATGGTCAGTCAAAACCTCATTGACTGACACACAACTTTCGCGAGCAGGCTCGCTCCCACAGGCTACCCATCGCATTTCAACTGAAGGTCTCGGTCGCGTTGCAATAATGCAGCGAACTCAGCGACTGGCCTGCAACGCGCGGGCCTTCTCCAGATGACTTTGCAATTTCGGCAAGGTCTCATCGGCAAACGCTTTGATCTCAGGCACGTCGGTGGTCTGTGCCTGTTGTTCGATCTGGGTAATCGCCTCTTCGGTGGCTTTGACCTGACTGGCGGCATAGGCCTGATCGAAGGTTGCGCCGTCCTTCACTTCCGGCATCAACTCTTTGGCCTTGTCGGCTAGTTCTTCGCGGGGCGCAACCGGCAGGTCGAGTTTCTTGGCGATTTTCGCCAGGTGCTGGTTGGCAGTGGTGCGGTCGTTGATGACGACGATGGTGTAATCCTTGACCTCTTTCGATTCGGTCTTGCCGTGTGCCAGACGGCTGGCTTCGATGTCGGCCATGCCTTTGGCGGAGGCATCGTTGATGAATTCGGCAGGCGACTGGGCGAACGCAGTGCTGGCGCACAGGCCCAGCAGGGTTGCAAAACTGACGTTACGTAAACGGGTGGCCATCCGGCTCATGGTCGCGCCCTCCTTCGTTGAAAATTCAAGCGGGCCATGTTTCACCCGCTGCTCGAAATATCGCGGCGGACAAGCGTCCGCCTCACTTAGGAATGCTTTGACGGTCAAAGGTTTAGAAAAACCGCCTCGGGCGCGACGAACGGTGCTTGCTCAACATCAGCCCTTGTTCGGCATCAACCCCGGGAGCGCGTGCACCAGCGCATTGATGGCAAAACCGATAAACATCACGCCGCACAAACGGGTGATCAGCAGTTCGTGACGCTGATACACCGTACGCACTCGCTGCGCGCCAACCACACCGATGAGAATGGCGTAAGCCAGCGCCCCGCCGATGAAACTCAGGACGATCAGCGCAGGCAGCATCGACCAGTTGAGCAACTCGGCACGGCTCGACAGCAGCGCGGTGAAGGTCGCCACCGCTACCGGGTACGCCTTGGGATTGGTCAGGCCGAAGACGATGCCGTGCCAGAACGGCTGGCGCGCCGCGCCTTGCGCCTCGTCGCCATTGCGACGCTGGGCACGCACCGCACGCCAGCCGAGCCAGAACAGGTATAACGCGCTGAGCACGCCGAGTACGTCGAATGCGGTGCTGCCGATTTCCCGCGCGCCGACGATCGCCACCAGCGCGGTGCTGCACCAGATCACATCGCCGAGCAGGTGCCCACAGAGAAACCCCGCCCCGGCCCGCCGCCCGTGCGCCGCGCCAATCCCGAACACCGCCAGCACACCCGGCCCCGGCGTGATCCCGTAGATGAAACCCGAAGCCAGAACGGCCAACAGCAATGATGGAGTCATGGAAAACCTGCAAGCGCCAGAATACGTGGCACAAAGTCTATATCAGGCGATCACGTCCGATCACTGCGCGTCGTGAAAACGCCAGTCACATGCCCTTGAAACCTTGCGGCAACACGTACGTTTTGCCGTCGTAGCGCAACGTGGTCAGCACTGGCTTTTCGTGGGTGGTCTTCATTTCGCAGCTGTCAGGTGGTCCCTCACCGGCCAGGCCCGTGGTGACTGAGCGGACAATGATATCGGCATAACCATGGGCACCGGTTTTGCCCATCTCGAGCGTGCGCACCGTCTCCGAGCGCTCGCCCGCGCAGTTGCCATCCCATTCGCCGCTGAAGCTGTAGACGACCAAGCGATCCAGCACCGGGCGCAACTTGTCGCCCTCTTTCACATAGAGCGACAGCAACGTTTCATCCAGCGGATTGACGCGTGAGGAGCCTTTGAAATGGGCGCGTACGCCGAATGCACGCAGGTCGGGCGTGAGTTTATAGCGCGCGGTATCCAGCTCCAGACTCTCCAGCGCGATGGCATCGGAGAGAAACGCCGACGGCTGATGATAGGTCGCCAGCGGTTGGGCACTGCCTGCCGAGATGACGGCCAAATCGAGATTGTATGAACCCACCCTGCCGCCGTCGGCATTGACGGGATCGGGCACGAACGTCGAAAGCGCGGTAATCGTCAACTGCGAATAAGCCGGCCAGTCCTTGCACAGAGAAAAATCCACTTCTGCGCTGACCGCGGGCCGCGTGCAATCGGCCCACGCCTGCCCAGTCATTAACCATCCGTAGAGCACCGCAGCGCTGATCCACATGGACTTCATTGTCAATTCCTGCTCCTTGAAGATATTTCCAGGCGAGCACTATCCCTTTCTGCATCGGAGGATTCAACAGATCAGGCCAGCCAGTCTTCTCATGCGTCTGAAGTCGGAATTCGCGAGCAGGCTCGCTCCCACAGGAGAGCGCATTCCAAATGTGGGAGCGAGCCGACTGGCGAAGGCGTCATCACAGACGCCGCCAATCTCAATACTTGTCCAGCGTCCGCAACTTCTGCGGCAAGCCCCACAGCAGCAATGCTGCAGCAATCAGCGCGGCGACGCCGATGACGTACAGCGCCGGGGTGGTGCTGCCGGTGAGGTCCTTGATGCGTCCGACCATGACCGGGCTGACGATCCCGCCGAACTGCCCCAGGGTATTGATCACCGCGATCCCGCCTGCCGCGCCGGCACCGGCACCTGCGAGCAACTTCGGTGGCAGGGTCCAGAAGCTCGGGATCGAAGCGATGATGCCCGCACCGAGCAGCCCGAGCGCGACGATCAGGAATGTCGTGTGGCTGGCGAAGATCCCCGCGCTGAAGAAGCCGATCGCGCCGACGATCACCAGCCCGGCGACGAACTTGCGCCGCTCACCGGTGGCGTCTGACAAGCGTCCGATCACGACCATGCTGATCGCCCCGCAGATGTACGGGATGCCGGTCAGCAGGCCGATCATCACCGGGCTTTCGGTGCCGGCGCTGCGGATTAATTGTGGCGCCCAGAAATTCAGGCCGTAGGACGCGACCTGGATCAGGAAGTAAATCAAACCCAACGTCAGGAAACCGGGGATTTTCAGCGCCGCGAGCAATGAGCCGCCGCTTTTGTGCGGCTCGTGATGGGCGATGCGGCTGGAAAGCAATTTCTTCTCGTCAGCGGTCAGCCAGTGCGCATCCTCGATGCGGTCTTTGAGCTGGGTGAGCACGAGAAAACCGAGCGCGATGCACGGCACGCCACCGAGCAGGAACAACCAGTGCCAGCCGCGCATCTGCAATACGCCGTCGAGGTGTTGCAGCACCAGCCCGGAGAACGGCGCGCCGACCAGTCCGGCGAATGCCGAGGCGAGAAACAGCATCGATGTGATGCGGCCACGGAAGTGCTGTGGAAACCAGAGTGTCAGGTAATACAGCACGCCGGGGGCGAACCCGGCTTCCATCGCGCCGATGACAAAGCGCAGCGCATAGAACTGCCATTCGCTGTTGACGAAGACCATCGCCGCCGTCGCCACGCCCCACGACATCATGATCCGCGCAATCCAGCGCCGCGCGCCGACCTTGTACAGCATCATGTTGCTCGGCACTTCGAACAGCACGTAACCGACCACGAACAGCCCGGCGCCGAGGCCGTACGCGGTGTCGCTCAGGCTCAGGTCGGTCTGCAACTGGAATTTGGCGAAGCTGATGTTGATGCGATCGAAAAAGGCGAACAGGTAGCAGACCATGATCAGCGGCATCAAGCGCCAGGCGACTTTGCTGACCAGGGCTTTCTCGGCGTCGTGATCGACGGACGGACTCACGCCCGCCTCCATTACATTGAGGCTCATAGCTTTTCTCCAGGCGGACTGCCGATGGGCGTCCGATTGTTTTTGTTGTCTGGTATGCGGTTTCAACTGTAGGAGTGAGCCTGCTCGCGATGGCGGTGTGTCAGGCAACCTATGCGGCGCCTGATACACCGCTATCGCGAGCAGGCTCACTCCTACAAGGGATTGATGTGTATCAGGTGGGGATCGGGTGCACGTCACAGTTGCGCCCGGCCTTGGCCAGTTGGCCGGGGACTTCGTGGCCTAACAGATCTGGCAAGCCACGCGAGAGTTTCAGCAGCAACGGCAAATCGATCCCGGTGGGAATGCCGACTTCCTCGCACAGATTCACCAGGTCTTCAGTGCAGATATTGCCCGACGCCCCCGGCGCAAACGGGCAACCTCCGAGGCCACCGAGCGCCGCATCGAAGCGCCGTGCGCCGGCCTCGTAAGCGGCCAGCACGTTGCACAAACCGAGGCCACGGGTGTTATGGAAATGCAGGGTCAGATCGGCCGGCGAAACCCGCTGCAAAACACGCCGCACCACACGATCCACTTGACGCGGATTGGCCATGCCGGTGGTGTCGGCGAGGCTGATGCCCTGAATGCCGAGCTCCTGATAAGCGTCGACGATCTGCAGCACGCGATCCTCGTCAATCTTGCCTTCGAACGGACAACCGAAGGTGGTGGCGATGCTGCCGTTGAGGCGTACACCCGAGCCGCTGACAAACGCGACGATGTCAGCGAACGCTGCCAGCGAATCCTCGCAACGCATGCGCATATTCGCGAGGTTGTGGGTCTGGCTGGCGGACATCACCAGATTCAACTCATCGGCCTTCGCCGCCACTGCCCGTTGTGCGCCTTTCAGATTGGGGATCAGCGCCACGTAGATCACCCCCGGCTGGCGCTGAATGCCGATGAACACCTGCTCGCCGTCACGCAGGGCCGGGATGGCTTTGGGCGAAACGAACGAGCCGGCTTCGATGCGGCTGAATCCGGCCTGCGACAGTTGATCGATCAGGGCGATCTTGTCAGCGGTTTCCACCCAGGTCGGCTCGATCTGCAAACCGTCGCGGGGCGAGACTTCCTGGACGATCAGCTGGTGCGAATAGTCAGTGATCATTGCACGACCCCTTGGCCTTTCAGGCGTTCGATATCGAGTTCATTCAGGCCCAGCCCGGCCAGAATAGCGTCGGTGTGCTGGCCCAGTTTCGGCCCGGACCAGTTCACCCCGCCGGGGGTCTCCGAGAGCTTGGGGACGATGCCGGGCATCTTCACCGTTGCGCCGCCGGGCAGCTCGGCATTGAGCAGCATGTCCCGCGCCTGATAGTGCGGATCGGCGACGATGTCGGCCACCGAGTAGATGCGCCCGGCCGGCACTTCGGCGGCTTCGAGGGCGGCCAGTACCTCGTCGATCGGCAAGCTGCTGGTCCAGTGCGTAATGGCCGCATCGAGCAATCCGCTCTTGGCGGCGCGGCCGTCGTTGTGGGCGAATTCATCCGCGTCGGCCAGATCAGCGCGGCCAATGGTGTGCATCAAGCGCTTGTAGATCGGATCGCTGTTGCCGGCGATCACCACGTAGGCACCGTCGGCGGTGAGGTAAGTGTTGGAGGGCGCGATACCCGGCAAGGCGCCGCCGCTGCGTTCGCGGACATGACCAAGCATGTCGTATTCCGGCACCAGACTTTCCATGACGTTGAACACGCTTTCGGCCAGCGACACATCGACAATCTGCCCGCCGCCCTGCCCGGTCTTGACCCGCAACAACGACATCAGCGCGCCGATCACCGCGTGCAGCGAGGCGAGCGAATCGCCGAGGCTGACGCCGACCCGCGCCGGTGGCGAATCGGGATTGCCGGTGGTGTAGCGGATGCCGCCCATGGCCTCGCCAATCGCACCGAAACCGGGCCGGTCGCGGTACGGGCCGGTCTGGCCGTAGCCGGAGATACGCACCAGGGTCAGGTTCGGATTCAAGGCATGCAGCACGTCCCAGCCCAGACCGAGTTTTTCCAGCGCGCCGGGGCGCAGATTTTCGATGATCACGTCGGCGTCGCCGGCCAGTTGCTTGACCAGTTCGATGCCTTCAGTAGATTTGAGGTTGAGTGCCAGGGATTTCTTGTTGCGCGATTGCAGGTACCACCACAGCGACGTGCCTTCGTGCAGCTTGCGCCATTTGCGCAGCGGGTCGCCCTGGCCCATGGCTTCGATCTTGATCACCTCGGCGCCGAACTCGGCAAGCATGCGCGCGGCAAACGGCGCGGCGATCAGGGTGCCGATCTCGATCACTTTGATTGCACTCAAAGGGGCAGTCATCGCGGTGTACCTCTTGTTCTTGGAATAGGTGGCCAAGGCTAGAGGAACGATGATTGGACAATCCAGCCGTCTCTCGGCAATGAGCGTTCGCGAAATGCGAATGCTCCAGAAAGTTTCGGTGACCTCAGGTCAGCCATCGCGAGCAGGCTCACTCCTACAGGTTTTGCGTCGCCCACAGATTTGAGTTCACCCAGATCCCCTGTAGGAGCGAGCCTGCTCGCGAAGAGGCCATCAGCCGCAATGAAGATCTACGGCGCACGCAAATGCTCAAACAACATTCGGCTCACCGGCGACAATCCCGCTTCATCGCGCACCACTACTATCAGCGCACGGTCCGACCAGGCATCGGTCAGCGGCACCGCCCGCAATCCCAGCGCCTGACCAAACAACTCATAGGCTCGCTGCGGCAGAATGCCGATGCCCATGTTCGCCTGCACCATCCGGCACACCGCATCGAATCCCGGCACATGAATGCGGATGCGCAGAACTTTGCCGGCCTGTCGCGCCGCCGCATGGGTGCGCATGTTGATCGAACTGGCCGCGTGCAAACCGACGTAGTCACTGTCGAGAGTTTCGTGGAAGGTCACCGATTCGCGCGTCGCCAACGGATGCTCCGGGAGCATCACCACCACCAGTTTGTCCTGGCGGTACAACACGCTGTGCAGGCCTTTGGTATCGCTGTCATCGGAACAGATGCCGAGGTCCGCGACACCATCGAGCACGCCCTGAATCACCCCGGCGCTAGGCCTTTCTTCAAGGTCGGTCTTGACCTGCGGATGCTGCGCAGAGAAGTCACGCAAGTCTTCGGGCAGAAACTGAATGATTGCTGAAAGATTGGCCAGCATACGCACGTAACCGCGCACCCCGTGGCTGTGCTCACCCAGCTCCAGGCCCATTTTTTCCACGTTGAAAAGCATCTGCCGCGCATGGTGCAGCAGGGTTTCACCGGCCGCGGTGAGGACCATGCCTTTGGCCTGGCGCACGAACAGTGCGATGCCCAGCGCCTCCTCCAATTCCATCAGACGCTTGCTCGCCGCCGACACCGCAATGGCTTCGCGCGCAGCCGCACGGGTCAGCGTGCCTTCCTCGTGGACGGCGACAAAAAGTTGCAGGGTGATCAGGTCGAGGCGGCGGATCAGGTTTTTTTGCAGCATGGGAGACTCGAAGACAGGTTCATTCGAGTCGGCAGGATAGCCCGGTTTTACCTGTGCCTGCTCAAAGGCCAGTGCTGTCACGGCGTTTCGTCGCAGAGGCGGTCAGCAAGCGGACCAACTTCGCGCTGTCGTCCTTGCGACCCAACACCAGGATCGAAGAGCCTTGCGCACAGGCATCGATGGCGGGCCACGAAATGTCCTTCGCGCCGTCGACATCGAAACAATCATCCTCCGCGCCGTCAACCAGAAAGCCCGCCGTCAGCAAGCCACGCGTGCTGCCCGAGGTCTGTCCGACCGCAACGATCCGTTGGCCATCGATATCGTCCAGCGCGAAACCCGCTTGCCATTGCCTGAGGTCCAGTGCCCCTGTCGCTGGGGTGATCACAGGATTTTTGCGATTGAACGTTTCATCCATCGCACCGGTGTAAGTGATACCGCTGATGAACGCATGTTGAAGTTTCTCACCTTCAGATGACTCGACCGCCGAACCAAGCAGGAGCAGGCGCGCTGCCGTTTGCACAACAATCTCCGCCACGCTGCTTTCAAGCGGCTTGCCATCCCGTTGGATATTCAGCAGCAAAATCCCCTCGTCGCCGAATGCTTTTGCGAGGTTGCCGCTGTGATCGAACGCCATGACCAATCCCTGGTTGGTTATTTCTGTTTTGCCGTGCACAAGAATCAGCCCACTGCCGAGCTGGACGATCCCGAGCAAGGAAATGGCCACCCTCGGCAGGGTCAGGGGCATCCAGCCGTTGGCAGCGAACGTCAAATCGTCCGAGCCGTCGAAATGCAGCCGCGTGAGCAAGCCACTGCCCTTTTGCGAGGTGACAAACAGCAGTCTGTCCGGCTCGGTCACCTGTGGAACAGATTTCGCCATAATCAGATGCCCATGCGTGGCACCGCCCAGCGATGGAATACGCATGGGCACAATCCGATAGCCGCTCCGGTCGCCGCCGAACTCGATGTCCGGCGAGCCGTCGGGGGAAAACCGGGCGATGACTTGCTGGTATTCCAGAGCCCTGTCTGTGACCACGCCGACCACACCGCACATCCAGATCCGTCCGAGCGCATCAACGATCAAGGATCCGCCTTGCGATAGCAGGCCGGTACCGAACTGGCCGCAGAGATAGCCGCCATCACCAAAGGCCGGATCCGGATTTCCATTGCCATCCAGACGCGCGAGGCCGTAGTACGAATGGCCCGACTGCTCGACCGTTGCGCTGACCATGATCTGCCCCGACGGGGTGATCGCCACGCCTCTGCCAATGGTTTTGCTCGCTCCGGGAAATTCGAGCGTTCGTTGCCCAAACAGCTCATCGAGCTCCCCGGCTGACTGCGCGTTTGGTGAGTTTGCCGCGGCGGAGTTCGACATGTTCGTATGCTCTTGAAGAGATCGACTCGATCCCCTTGTCCGGAGCATTCGACCTGAAGAAGCCATTGCAGACAACTGACATAAATGACAGTTTTTCAGAAGAAAACGAAATTACTCACCGATCAAAAAAGCCTGAAGAACTGGTAGTTCTTACAGGTTCTAAGTCAGGCACGTCATGCCAACCTCAGCGTTCATATCCGCCGTAGACGAGAAGAACGATGAGCACTCGCGACGAGCAAATTTCACAACCGCCACCGGCCCCGACCATCACCTATCCAGAACAGGGCAGCACGACCGGGCCTGCAACACTGTTGCTCGGCAGCGGCATACCCGATGCGCTTGTGCAGGTCTGGAACATTGAAAATACCCATTCGCTCGGCGCAGGAAAGGTCAGCGCAAATGGACGATGGGCATTCAGCATCAGCGGCGCTCAGGCTCAGGGCCAGCAAAGGATTCACGCCCACCAGACGTACGCAGGCAACACGTCGCAATGGAGTGACGAGCGCGCATATGAGGTGCGACTGCGGCCCGCCATCGACGTCCCGCTCGTTCTCGAACCGACAGAGGGAGCACAGGTTGACGCGCCTCCGGGGTTTTCGGGAGATGTCACACGGGCCGAAGGTTTCGTCAGTATTTTCGATCTGGACACCGGCCTGGAGATTGCCCGGGCCCGGGTCGAAAGCGACCAAAAATGGGCAACCCCGGCTGAGCACCGCTTGCCGGTCGGGCAGTACCGGATATCCGCTGTTCACAACATTGCCGGCGAAACTTCAGATTGGGGCCGTGTGCGGACATTTACCGTCGCGGCACGAACAGGCGATGAACTGCTCGGCGTCGCTCGCCTTCGCGCCCTCACTCAAAACGCATTACGGAAAATCTCTTCGATCTGGCGTTGATCCGCCGCTCGCGGATTGGTCAGTCCGCAGGCGTCTTTCAAGGCATTGGCGGCGAGCACCGGGATGTCGCTGAGCTTCGCGCCCAGCTCACGCAGTCCGCCGGGAATCTCGACGTCTTTGGCGAGGCTGCGAATGGCATGGATCGCCGCTTGCGCACCCTCCTCCGCGCTAAGACCACGGATATCCGCGCCCATGGCGTGAGCGACATCCCTGAGTCGATCAGCACAGACCAGCGCATTGAAGCTCTGCACATGCGGCAACAGTACGGCGTTGCACACGCCGTGGGGCAAGTCGTAGTAGCCGCCCAGTTGATGCGCCATAGCGTGGACGAAACCCAGCGAAGCATTATTGAAGGCCATACCGGCGAGGAACTGCGCGTAAGCCATGTTCTCCCGCGCCGCCAGGTCGCTGCCGTTGCGCACGGCCAAGCGCAGGTTGCTGCTGATCAGGCTCATGGCCTTCAGCGCGCAAGCGTCGGTGATCGGGTTGGCGGCGGTCGAAACGTAGGCTTCGATGGCGTGGGTCAGTGCGTCCATGCCAGTGGCGGCGCTCAGGCCCTTGGGCATCGCAACCATCAACTCCGGGTCGTTGACTGACAGCAGCGGCGTGACGTTGCGGTCGACGATGGCCATTTTCACGTGGCGTGATTCGTCGGTGATGATGCAGAAGCGGGTCATCTCGCTGGCCGTACCCGCGGTGGTGTTGATGGCGATCAGCGGCAGTTGCGGTTTGCTGGAGCGGTCGACGCCCTCGTAATCGCCGATCTGCCCGCCATTGGTCGCGCACAGGGCAATGCCCTTGGCGCAATCGTGCGGCGAGCCGCCGCCCAGTGACACGACAAAATCACAGTGGCTTTCCTTCAACAGCCCCAGACCCGATTCGACATTGGCCGTGCTCGGGTTCGGTCTGGCGCCAGCGAAGATCACCGAATCGATATCCTGCATCGCCAGTTTCTCGGCGATCATTGCGGCCACGCCGGCCTTGGCCAGCCCGCTGTCGGTGACGATCAGCGCCTTGCGAAAGCCATAATTGCGAATCGCGAGCATCGCTTCATCGAGGCAGCCGCTGCCCATGATGTTGACCGCCGGAATGAAGAAGGTGCTGCTCATCGTGTGTCTCCTGACTGGAGCCGGATCGACTGCCTCGATTCGGCGGGTGCACACAGCATCGACCGATCGGTCACCAGCAATGTTGATCTGGCTCAATGTCCGCTCGTGATAAAGTCGCCGTCCATCTGCCCTTTGTTTTGAGACCGCCCACGCAATGACCGATTTTCTCAATGTCGACGCCACCCTCGAAGACTGGAATGCCCTGCGCACCACGACCGCTTTCAGCGGTTTGCTGGTGGGCAACGGCGCCAGTCGCGCGGTATGGGATGACTTCGGCTACGACTCGCTGTTCGAAAATGCCCGTACGGTCGAAGAGAAACCGCTGAGCCCATCGGAACTGGCAGTATTCGACGCGCTGCAAACCCGCAGCTTCGAGCAAGTGCTGGGCGCCCTGAAAACCACCAGCCGGGTCAACAAGGCCCTGGCGGTCAGCTCGGCGGCGCCGCGCAATCGCTATTACGCGATCAAGGAAGCGCTGATCAACACCGTGCACGCGGTGCACATCCCGTGGCGGCTGGTGCAGCCTTCGACGCTGACGGTGCTGAATGCAGAACTGGCGCGCTATCGCACGGTGTTCACCACCAACTACGACCTGCTCAACTATTGGGCGCTGCAACACCCGGGCGAAGCCATCGACGATCTGTTCAACGGCGCGGACGCCAGTTTCGACCTGAGCCAAAGCGCCACGGACAAACCGCGCCTGCTGTACCTGCACGGTGGTCTGCATCTGGTGCGCAATCAAGACGGCACCGCGCGCAAACTGACTTCGACCGAGGGCACTCTGCTCGGCAGTTTCGCGATCAACAATACGATCAAGACGCTGGATGACGTGCCGCTGTTCGTCACCGAAGGACCGAGCGCCGACAAGCTCAAGACTATTCGCAGCTCGGATTATCTGTCGTTTTGCTATGAGCAATTACTCGCCCATGGCGACAGCCTGTGCATCTTCGGCCATGCCCTGGGCGAGCAGGATGCGCATCTGGTGCGCGCGCTGCGGTTGGCTAACCCGAAGTGCGTGGCGATCTCGATTTATCCGCGCAGCGCGGCGTTCATCCAGCATCAGAAGCGTCACTACGCCAAGGTGTTTGAAGGTACCGGGGTTGAGTTGCGGTTTTTTGATGCCAAGAGCCATGCCCTCGGTGATCCGAAATTGTCGGTACCGGTTGAGGTTTGATATTGGCCGGGCTGACGCGTTCGCGAGCAGGCTCGCTCCCACAATGGAATGTATTCCAACTGTAGGAGTGAGCCTGCTCGCGATAGCGGTCCGACAGGCGACATCTGAGTTGGATCTGATCGCCTCATCGCGAGCAGGCTCACTCCTACAAGGGAATTCGGTACCCTCAGAGGACCGGCAGGGTCTTGTCCTTGATGACTGTGGTCGGGCCGTTGGCCTTCACGCTGGCGATGCCCTTGTCACAGGCGCCATCCGATGAATACGACTCGCTGCTGCCGATGATCTGGTGATTGGCCGCCTTGAGATTGAAGTAGGGATGGCCATCCCTGGTCGACTTTTTCTCGTAGCGCTCATCCAGCGGGCTGTTGCTCTGAACCGCAGCAATGCCGCCGTCGGCACCGGCGCGGGTGCTGTAGAGCTCGCTGGTCAGAATCGTTTCGGCATTCGCCGCTTTCAACACGAACCTGAATTGGCCGTTGCTGCTTTTGCTCACTTCGTACCATCCGGACATGCCTGTTCCTCCTTGGGGGCGATTGCGAGATCTCGCGCTTCAGAGTAAAGACCAGCACCTGCGATCTGTCGCCTGAGCCGACTGCAAGCTGCAAGCTGCAAGAAAAAGCAGGATCACCCAAATCAGGCACACCAGCGGCATGCTTCACTTGCAGCTTGCCGCTTGAAGCTTGCAGCTGCCTCTCAAGGCATATAGCCGTCGGCGCGCAGCAGGGTTTCCAGGCAGTGTTCGCTGATGTGGTAGAACGCTTTCAGCTCTTCGATCTTCGCCAACAGCTGCGACGGATCGACCGGTTCGGTGCGTTTCACCGCGAGAATCATCTTGTTCTTGTTGGTGTGTTCCAGCGAGATGAACTCGAAGACCTTGGTCTCGTAACCACACGCTTCGAGGAACAGCGCGCGCAGGCTGTCGGTGACCATTTCCGCCTGCTGGCCGAGGTGCAGACCGTATTGCAGCATCGGCTTGAGCAGCGCCGGGCTCTGGATCTGCAGGCGGATCTGTTTGTGGCAGCACGGCGAGCACATGATTATCGACGCGCCCGAGCGGATGCCGGTGTGGATCGCGTAATCGGTGGCGATGTCGCACGCATGCAGGGCGATCATCACGTCCAGCTCGCTCGGCGCCACTGTGCGCACGTCACCGCATTTGAACACCAGCCCCGGATGCTCGAGCTTCGCCGCTGCGGCATTGCACAGGTTGACCATTTCTTCGCGCAGCTCGACGCCGGTGACTTCGCCCTCGGCCTTCAGGGTGTTGCGCAGGTAGTCGTGAATGGCAAACGTCAGGTAGCCCTTTCCCGAACCGAAATCGGCGACCCGCACCGGTTTGTCCAGCGCCAGCGGCGAGGAGGTCAAGGCGTGACTGAACACTTCGATGAACTTGTTGATCTGCTTCCACTTGCGCGACATCGCCGGGATCAGTTCATGCTGAGCGTTGGTCACGCCCAGGTCCTTGAGGAACGGGCGGCTCAATTCGAGGAAGCGGTTTTTCTCGCGGTTGTGCTCGGCGGACGGCGCTTCGCGCAATTGCTGAGGCTTGCTCTTGAACAGAGAACTCTTGCCCTTTTTGCTGTATTCCAGCTGCGCTTCGTCGGTCAGCGCCAGCAAGTGGGCATTTTTGAACGAGGTCGGCAGCAGCCCGGCAATCAGCGCCACGCCCTCGCTCAGCGGCAGGTTCTTGGTGATGTCGCGGGTCTTGTAGCGATAAACGAACGACAGGCACGGCTGCGCCTTGACCGTCACCGGCTTGATGATGACCCGCTGCAGATCCGCCTCTTCACCGACGTACTTGGCCAGCACCAGTTTGATGAAGCCGTTGTCGTCGAGGCTGGTTTGCAGCAGCTCGATGAACTGGGCGTGGTGATCTGGGGCCGGTCTGGCGGACGGCGCGGAAGGTGCGGTAACGGACATGGACAAACGGCCTCGGACGGGCGGAATCGGGAATGGCGGGTATTTTAGGGGGGATGGGGATTGGCGACACCCTCTTATTTACCCAACGGTCCAGAAGCCCCTCACCCCAGCCCTCTCCCGGAGGGAGAGGGGCCGATCGAGGTGTCTTGCGCTCGACATCGACCTGAACGACCGAGTCGACTATGGCTGTCAGGATTTGAGTTCGACTCGGCATTTCAGGTCGGCGGAACTCGACAGAACACCTCGGTCGGCTCCCTCTCCCTCTGGGAGAGGGCTGGGGTGAGGGTCTGGATCTCAAGCGAGAAGGAATATCAGCCCAGAACCACCAACCGATTCGGCAACTCGTTCCGCACCTGCGTCACCGGCACATGCACCTTCAACAACTCGCCACAGGCCTCTACGCAGGTGACAAACCCCTCCAGCGTGCGGCCCTGGCGGACCTGTTCGGTAAACGCTGCGACGATCGCATCCCAGTTGCTGTTATCCAGCCGTTTGGAAATCCCCTCGTCCACCAGAATCTCCACATAGCGCTCAGCCTCGCAGACGAAAATCAGCATGCCCGTACTGCCCACGGTGTGGTGCAGGTTCTGCTCAAGAAACTGCCGCCGCGCCAGGTTGGAGGCGCGCCAGTGGCGCACCCGGCGCGGCACCAGATGGGTGGTGATCTTTGGCAGGCGAAACAGCAGGCAGAGGACGATGAACATGCCCCACTGCACCAGCAACAGACTGCGCAGGGTGAGCCAGCCCGTGAGGTAGTGCACGATGCCCGGCAACACCAGCGCCAGCAGACTGGCCCAGAGCAGCGGGATGTACGCGTAATCGTCGGCGCGGGCAGCGAGCACCGTGACCAGCTCGGCGTCGGTGTCGCGTTCGACCCGGGCAATGGCCTCGGCGACTTTGCGTTGTTCGTGTTCAGTCAGTAATGCCATGTCGAAAAGTGCCTGCTCATTATTCTTTTGATCTCACCAGCCGCCGGACGAACCGCCGCCGCCGAAACTGCCCCCGCCACCGCTGAAGCCACCGCCGCCGCCACCGCCGCCAA